>VFKJ01000719.1 GCA_009885595.1 Myxococcales bacterium
CTCCGTCCGGCTGCCTGCCGAGGCGCTTGCCGACCCGCAGTCGGCGCTCAAGCACGGCGCGCTGCTGTGCGAGGTCTGCCTCGTCGACGAGCGCTGCTGGGCGGTGGGCGAGGTGCGCGCCCGCGACGCGCTCAGCCTGGCTCCCGGCGGCCGCCACCGGATGCGCCGCGAGCGCGAGGCGCCTTCCCGCGCGGCGATGAAGCTCGACGAGGCGCTCGACTGGTACGGCGTCTCCCCCGGCAAGGGCGATCTCTGCGTCGACTTAGGCAGCGCGCCCGGCGGGTGGACCCGGCGGCTGGCCGAGCGCGGCGCCCGGGTGTGGAGCGTCGACCCCGCGCACCTCGCCCCCGACGTGGCGAAGCTGCCCCGGGTGAAGCACTTCTACGAGAGCGCCTTCGACTTCGCGCCCGAAGAGCCGGTCGACTGGCTCTTCTGCGACATGGCCTGGCGGCCCCTCGAGGTGGCTCAGCTGCTGGGCAAGTGGGGGCGCAAGGGCTTCGCCACCCAGCTGGTCGCCAACATCAAGCTGCCGATGAAGGACAAGCTGCCCACGCTCTTCCGGGTCAAGCACGCGCTTGAGGAGGGCGGGTGGAAGAAGCTGCGAATGCGCCAGCTCTACCATGACCGGGACGAGATCACGGTGACCGGCCAGCGCGTGTAAAGAGCGCGCCGAGCTTGAACTCAGGCCCGCTTCGGGCTGCACTGCGCAGCTCATGATCAGCTCGACCCTGCTGCTGCTCCTCGCCGCGGATCCCCAACCCGGCCTCGCGGTGATGGACTTCGCGATCGAAGGCGCGGCCCCGGAGATCGCCGCCGCCACCTCGGGCCTGGTGGCGCACGAGCTCGAGCGGCTGCAGCTCTTCCACGTCACCACCGCCGAGACCACCCGGGTCATCCTCGGCGTCGATCGCCAGCGCCAGCTGCTGGGCTGCGAGTCGTGCTCGGGCGCCAACATCGCCGAGCTCACCTCGTTCGAGTACCTCGTCACCGGCAAGCTGCTGCGCAGCGGTGGTCAAAAGGACGCGAAGTACAACCTGCTGCTCACGCTCTTGAAAGTCGGCTCTGCCTCGCCGCTCTCGTCGGTGCGGGTCGAGGCGAAGGGCGAAGAGAAGCTGCTGCAGGAAGTGCCGGCCGCCACCCTCAAGCTGGTGGGCAAGCTGCTCGAGGGCCGCCAGGGCTCGCTGGTGGTGGCCTCTTCCGAGGTGGGCGCCGCGGTGAAGATCGACGACACCCAGGTGGGCACCACCCCGCTGCAGGCGCGGGTGCCGGTCGCCGCCGGGCCGCACCTGCTCACGGTCGAGAAAGAGGGCTTCTCCCAGGTGCGCAAGGAAGTGCGGGTCAGCCCCGATCAGGTGTCCGACGAGTTCGTGCGCCTGGTGCCCAGCCCCGACATGGCCGACGCCTACGAGGCGAAGGCCACCCGCTTCCGCGCGCTGGCCTGGGTCGCCACCGGCGTGGGCGCCGCGGGCCTGGGCGGCTTCGTGGCGGGCAACCTGCTGGCCTCTTCGAAGTACGGCGACGCGGGCGTCGAGGGGAGCTTCGCCTGGTACCGCGCGCGCCTGGTGGCGGGCGACGAGAGCGGCGGCAACCGCGAGAAGGCCGGCCAGCTCAAGGCGGAGATCGAGACGATGCAGATCATCTCGTGGATCGGCCTGGGCGCCGCGGCCGCCGGCGCCATCACCGCCACCGTGCTCTTCGTGGTGGGCGACCCGCCCGGGCGCTACGAGGCCTACCGCCAGCGGACGGGCGTGGTCTCGATGACGCTTTCTCCCACCCCCGGTGGAGTGGTCTTGACCGGGGCATTCTAGGGCGAGACAGCGCGCGGGCGCGTGGTAGATGCACCGGGCCGCCCGTCATGATTCGGAACCTCACCGAGCTCTACCAGTACCGAGCACTCCTCATCGCCCTCTCGATGCGGGAGCTCAAGGCGCGCTACCGCGCCTCGGTGCTGGGCTTTCTGTGGACCTTCCTCAACCCCACCCTGAACATGCTGGTCTACGTGCTGGTGTTCGGCATGGTGCTGCGCAGCTCGGTGCCGAACTACGCGTACTACCTGTTCACCGGGCTGCTCCCGTGGATCTTCTTCTCCAGCTCGTTGATGGGCGGGACCTCGTCGATCAGCGATCGCCGCGATCTCCTCACCAAGGTGCGCTTCCCCGCCCAGGTGCTGCCCGCCACCGTGGTGCTGACCAACCTCATCAACTTCCTGCTGTCGCTGCCGCTGCTGCTGGGGCTGGGGTTGTTCTTCGGGGTGCTGCCCAGCTGGCACATCGTCTTCCTGGTGCCGGTGCTGCTGGTGCAGACCTTCTTCACCCTGGCGCTCACCTACTTCTTCGCGGCCCTCAACGTGGCCTTCCGCGATCTGCAGCACATCGTGACCAACCTCATCCAGATGGCCTTCTTCCTCACCCCGGTGCTGTGGGATCTCAAGTCGATCCCCGCGATCGCCGGCCTGACCAAGGAGCAGACGCAGGAGCTCGTCATGCGCGTCAACCCGATGGCCTCGGTGGTCGGCTCGTGGCGGGCCATCTTCTACGAGCAGCGCGTGCCCGACTGGCAGCCGCTCTTGACCGTCGCGGCGCTCTCGCTGGTGGTGATGTGGATCTCCACCTGGGTGTTCGAGCGCCGGCGAGAAGAGTTCGCGGAGCTGGTGTGATGAACGCCCTCGCCCCCACCGACGCCATCGTCGTCGACAACGTCTTCAAGTCCTTCAAGAAGACCTCGAAGCGCAACGAGTACACCACCATGAAGTCCGAGCTGGTGCGGCTCTTGAAGTTCCAGCGCCGCCTGCTCGAGCCCGGCACCCAGATCGAAGCGCTCAAGGGCATCGACCTGCGCATCCCCAAAGGCAGGACGGTGGGCATCATCGGCCGCAACGGCTCGGGCAAGAGCACCCTGCTCAAGCTGATGACGGGCATCTACTCGCCCACCAGCGGCACCATCGAGGTGAAGGGCCGCATCAGCGCGCTGCTCGAGCTGGGCGCCGGCTTTCACCCCGACTTCACGGGCCGGGAGAACATCCTCATCAACGGCATCATCCTGGGCATGAGCCGCGGCGAGCTCAAGGAGCGCATGCCCGGCATCATCGAGTTCGCCGAGCTGGGCGACTTCATCGACGAGCCGGTGCGCACCTACTCGAGCGGCATGTTCATGCGCCTGGCCTTCGCGGTGGCCACCCACGTCGATCCCGACGTGCTGATCATCGACGAGATCCTCTCCGTCGGCGACGAACACTTCAACCGCAAGTCGCAGGCGAAGATGAACGAGTTCCGCAGGAGCGGGAAGACCATCGTGCTGGTCACCCACGACCTGAGCACGGTGCAGAGCTGGTGCGACGCCGCGGTGTGGATCGACGGCGGCAAGGTGCGCATGTTCGGCGACGCCGCGCAGGTGGTGAGCGACTACCGCCGCGCGGTGGCCGCCGCCGAGGCCGAAGGCCAGAAGACCGGTCACTCCGCGCTCGATCAACCCGGCCTCGCGCTCCCCGGGTCCGAGGCCGCGCTGCAGGCCCAGGAGCCGGTGGGCTCGGTGTCGGCGGTGCGCCTGAAGGACGGCGCGGGCACGGCGCCCAAGGCGTTCGACCCGCACGCGCCGCTCACCATCGAGGTCGACTGGGCCCTGCGCGAGAAGGCGAAGGTCCGCTTCGGGCTCGATCTGATCGGCGCCGACGGCCGCCTCATCTTCAGCACCGCGCAGGACGGCGGAGAGCGCTCGGGCACCGGCACCACCACCCTCGAGCTCAAGCGGCTGGGGCTGGGCGGCGGGGTGTACGAGCTGCTCCTGTCGGCGGCCGGCAACGGCGAGCCGGTGAAGAACCCTTTCCGCGTCGCGCTGCACGTGGCGCCCACCGAGGGCGTGGGGCTGTTGCGGCCCGAGCTGCGCTGGAGCCTGTGACATGAATCTCAAGGGACAATGGGTGTGGGTGACCGGTGCTTCGTCGGGCCTGGGCCTCGCGATCAGCAAGCAACTGGCGAAGCTGGGCGCGAACCTGCTGCTCACGGCGCGACGGGTCGATCGCCTCGAGGCCCTGGCGACCGAGCTTCGCGCCTCGGGCATCGAGGTGAAGGTCGCTCCCGCCGACATGACCAGGCCGGCCGACGTGGAGAAGGCCCTCGACATCGCGCGGAGCATTCCGCTAGCGGCTGCCGTGC
>VFKJ01000359.1 GCA_009885595.1 Myxococcales bacterium
AGCGCAGGATCTCCGGGTCCGCCTCGATGAGCCGGTACATGTCTTCCCAGAGCGAGAGCCTCGTGTAGAGCCGGGTGTTGTTGGTCTGGCAGTGGTGCAGCTCGTAGTTGCGACCGACCTGCGTCTTGAAGTGCGGCAGCTCGGTCCAGCCCTTCGCGATGGCGAAGTGCGCCAGGTTTCCGAAGTCGGTGAGGTTGTCCTTGTCGAGCACCGCGCGCAGGTTGACGGTGAGGCCCGCTTCCAGCGCCGCGTCGATGCCCGCGACCACCTGGTCGAAGGTCTTGCCTCCGCCCTTGAGGCCGCGGCGGCGGTCGTGCACCTCACGCGAGCCGTCGAGCGTCACCTGCACCTCGCGAACGCGGCCGGTCTTCAGCAGCGGCACGTAGGCGGGCAGCGAATAGCCGTTGGTGACGATGGCGAGATCGAGCCCGCGCGCCCTGGTGCCCTCGAGCAGCTTCTCCACGATGCGGCGCTGCCTGGGGGTGTCGAGGAGCGGCTCGCCCCCGAACAGGGTCACGTACTTCTTCCGGCCCGCGAAGGTGTCGTCCACGTAGGAGAAGAACGCGTCCACCACCGCCTCGGGGTCGTGGGTCTTCTGCGGCGCGTACTCGTCCTGGAAACAGTACGAGCAGCCGAAGTTGCACGCGTACGACGGCACGAAGAACAGCTGCACCTCGTCGTCCTTCTGATCAGCCGCGAACTTCAGCTTCGCGGCCTCGTAGCGGCGCGCCTCTTCCTCAGGCTCGACCAGGTAGCCCTTGAGCGCGAAGGGCCCCGCGTCCACCAGCTCGCCCTTCTGAAACCGCGCTGCGGTGTCGGCGTCGAGCAGGTCAGCCTGGCCGGAGAGCAGGTTGGCCAGCAGCCACGGCCCACTGCCCGCGACGCGGGTGAGGATGTTGTGCTTCGAGGGTTGCATGAGGGAAGACGGAGCCGACCCGTGAGGCCGGCTCCGGTCCAACTTCGGGTGGATCAGTCGTGGCAGCCAGCGACGTTCTTCGAGACCTTTGCGCAGCACTGCGCGACGGTCGTACAGCACGCCGTGGATACCGGCTTCTTGATGAGTGACTTCATTCCATCACCTCCTTCTCGTTGGGTTTGCGGCCAGACAGCGTGAAGCTCGCGAGCACCGCGTGGGCGCGCTGGTAGGGCGTGCTCTCGTCGCTCACCTGCACCTCGACCAGGCCCGCGACCGCGACGTGCGCGAGGGAGTCGGCGCGCAGCGCGGCGCCGGCCCAGCACTCGGCGACCGCGACGGGATCGTTCCGGTACTCGGGCGCGATGGGCTCGACTGCGTAGATGTCGCTCACCATGAAGCAGCCGCCGGGCGCGAGCACGCGGGCGATCTCCCGCCACACCCGCGCCTTGTCCTGCGCGTGATTGAGCGCGCAGTTCGACACCACCCAGTCCACCGCGCCATCGCCCAGGGGCAGCTCCTCGAGCGAGGCCTGCCAGAACGTGACGTTGATCACGTCTTGCTGCACAGCCCTGGCGCGCGCCGCGGCGATCATCTCCGGCGAGCCGTCGATGCCAAACACGTGCCCGCGCAGACCCACCTTCTTCGCCAGGGTCAGCACGTCCTTGCCGCGGCCACAGCCGAGGTCGACGCAGAGGTCTGCTGGCGCGGGGACGATGCGGCTGGCGGCGGAGCCACAGGACAGGCAGGTGTCCTGCGTCGCGAGCGCGCCATATCGCTGCTGAATCGCGGAGCTGATCGAGCTGGGCACGAAGCTTCTGAGCCGCGCAGCGCCCGGAGCGGTTCGCCCAGAACCCTCGGCCCGCGCGCGGCGCTCTGACCTGCCGCGCTGTCAGCCCGTGAACCGCGCTCCGATCACCACCCCATCGAGGCGCTCAGACCATGACCGCGCATCCCGAGCTGGCAGTGCTCGACAC
>VFKJ01001086.1 GCA_009885595.1 Myxococcales bacterium
GCAGGTACGCCGGTGGTGGTGGTCGACGCAGGTACGCCGGTGGTGGTGGTCGACGCAGGTACGCCGGTGGTCGGCAATCCCGGCCCCGCTGACGTGACCTTCGGGGTCGACACCTCGGCCGCGGTTCACCCGATCAGCCGCTACGTCTACGGAAAGAACTTCAACGGCCGCACCTGGGCGCAGGAGCCGAACCTCACCTTGAACCGCCTCGGCGGCAACCGGTGGTCCGCGTACAACTGGGAGAACAACGCCTCGAACGCGGGCTCCGACTACAACTACCAGAGCGACTCGTACCTCGGCGGCGGCAGCACCGCGGGCGAAGCGGTGCGCATGCACGTCGCCAACGCGCGCGCAGTGGGCGGGGCCACCATGGTCACCGTGCCGATGCTCGGGTGGGCGGCGGCCGACAAGCTCGGCACCAGCGTGCTCAACCAACCCACCAGCTCGCGCTTCGTCCCCAGCCGCGCGGCGAAGGGCTCGGCCTTCCAGTACCCGCCCAGCCTCACCGACGGCGCGGTCAGCCAGGACGAGTTCGTCAGCTGGCTCGAGAGCGCCTTCCCCACCGCCCACCAGGACCCGGCGCGAGAGATCTTCTACTCGCTCGATAACGAGCCGGACCTCTGGTCGGAGACGCACTCCTCGATTCACCCCTCGCCGGTCACCTTCTCGGAGCTGCTCAGCAAGAGCATCGCCTACTCGTCGGCCATCAAGGCCAACGCGCCGCAGGGCAAGGTGTTCGGGTTCGTCAGCTACGGCTACGCGGGCTTCACCTCGCTGCAGAGCGCGCCCGATGGCGCGGGCCGCGACTTCACCAACTTCTTCCTCGATGGCATGCGCTCGGCGAGCACCACGCAGGGCAAGCGCCTGCTCGACGTGCTCGACCTGCACTGGTACCCCGAGGCGCGCGGCGGTGGCGTGCGCGTCATCGGCGAGGACAACTCGGCCGCGGTGGCGGCAGCGCGCATGCAGTCGCCGCGCTCGCTGTGGGATCCGACCTACGTGGAGACGAGTTGGATCACCTCGGGCAACGGGAACACGGCCATCCGCCTGATTCCGTCGATGAAGGAGAAGGTCGCCGCGCACTACCCGGGCACGGACCTCGCGTTCACCGAGTACTACTACGGCGGCGGCAGCCACATCTCAGGCGGCGTGGCGCAGGCCGACGTGCTCGGCATCTTCGGCCGCGAGGGCGTGCACACCGCGGCGCTGTGGCCGATGTCGAGCAACGTGCCGTACATCACCGCGGCGTTCGCGATGTTCCGCAGCTACGACGGCGTGGGCGGCAGCTTCGGTGACACCTCGGTGCAGGCGACCAACACAGACACCATCAACGCCTCGGTGTACGCGAGCGTCGACTCGAGCAACCCGAATCGGGTGGTGCTGGTGGTGATCAACAAGGCGACCACCGCGAAGACGGCGGCGCTCACCATCTCGCACGGCACGCAGTTCAGCCGCGCCGAGGTGTACCAGTTGACCTCCGCCACCCCGAACGCCACGCGGGGCACCGACGTGGTGCTCACGCAGCCCAACGCGCTTCGCTACACGATGCCGGCGATGAGCGTCAGCACCCTGGTCCTCAAGCCCTGATCTCTCTCCCTCTCCCCCTCCGGGGGAGAGGGTCGGGGAGAGGGGCAGTCCTCTTCTTTTCTGGAGAAACCGATGCGACTGCTGTCTGCCTTTGCCCAGGCTCGCGCGAGCCTTGTACTGACTGTGTTGTTTGTCCTCCTGAGTTGCAGTCCCGCCAGCCCGGATGAAGTCGGAGGTGGCTCCACTGCCACCAACGACGGAACGAGCGCGAGCGGAGGCGGTGGACCCGCAACGGGCGGCAGCACCGGCACGACCGGTGGCGGCGACGCGACGGGCGGAGGCGAGGCCACCGGCGGCAGCAGTGGCGCGACCGGCGGCGGCGACGCAACCGGAGGCGGCGACGCGACCGGCGGCGGCGACGCGACCGGCGGAGGCGGCGACGCGACCGGCGGGAGCACGGGCAGCACC
>VFKJ01000084.1 GCA_009885595.1 Myxococcales bacterium
CACCGCCTCGGCGCCCGCGCGCAACATCACCCCCGGCTGGCCGAAGTCGAGATCGTACATGAGCGTCGACTTGGTCGTGGGCGGCCCCCCCACCCCGTTATTGCGCGCCTCCGGCGTCGGGCCCGCCACCATGAAGTACGAGTCCATTCGCGGGAACCACGCCCACCGCGCTTCGTCAGCCTTCGAGCGGAAGTAGCGCAGCTGCGCTTGCGCCTCTTTGACCCGGTGATCGTTGGTCCGGGCCCGATCGATGAGCTGGGGCAAGGTCAACGGCGCCGCCTCGGCGCTCGCCGCCCCCAACAGAATGATGAATGAAATCAGGCGCAAAGCGCGGGCACTCTGCCGCAGCAGATGGGCGAATTGAAGGACCATCTGAGGGGAGACCCAAGGTGAAGCCTCGGGCGTATGGTTCGTCATGATGCCCATGCTCCGCTCACTGGCCCTCGCCTCGTTGTCGCTTGCGCTCCTCGCACACGCTGCCGACCCGAAGCTCAAGGGCTCGAAGAAGGAGGCTGCCCCCAAGCTCGATCTCGGCCTGCCCACCTTCAAGGACATCCCCAAGGATCAGAAGCTCGAGAAGCCCAAGGAGCCCGCCGACGCGCAGCAGGCCCCCAGCGGCACCCGGGTGGAGGAAGGGTACTCCGTGGTGCGGGTGGTGCACGGCAAGGGCTTCATGCGCAGCCCCGATGGCGCCAGGCCCTCGACGCCGTTTCCGCAGGTGACCGTCGCGGGCAACCCGCTGATGACCGAGAAGTTCAGCTCGGTGGTGCGGGTGAAGTCACCGGGGAAGAAGAACACCAGCATCGAGGTCGCCATCCTCGATCAGCGAGGTGACACCGTCATGGAAGCCTCGGGCGAGCTGCGCTTCGGCACCGGCGTCGAAGCAGAATGGCAGGTCGACTGGGAGCCCAGCGGCATCCGTAATCCGGGAGAGTTCCAGGTGTTGGTGCGCCTCGGCGGAAACCCGATGGGCACTTTCCCCCTGAAGGTCGCGACCGCTGGCGCCCCAACACCGGCCGCGAAATGAGTGTTGACGGTTTTGGAATTGCGGTATTCCGCGCCGCATGTCCCACACCGATCGCGTCAAGCAGATCCTCAGCTGGTACCCCTCTGACTCGCCGGGCGTCCTGACGAATCTCGCCCGCCTGCTCAACACGGGCACGCTCGCGGGCACGGGCAAGATGGTCATCCTGCCCGTCGACCAGGGCTTCGAGCACGGCCCGGCGCGCAGCTTCCAGCCCAACCCCGCTGGCTACGATCCCGACTACCACGCGCAGCTCGCCATCGACTCAGGGTGCAATGCCTACGCGGCGCCGCTGGGCTTCCTCGAGGCGGTCGCCGGCAAGCTGATGGGCGAGATCCCGCTCATCCTCAAGGTGAACAACTCCGACTCGTTGTCGAAGGTCGAGCCGATGTCCGCGCTCACCGCCACCGTGAAGGACGCCGTGCGCCTGGGCTGCAGCGCGATCGGCTACACGATCTACCCGGGCTCGTCGGAGCGCAACCAGCAGTACCAGGACCTGCGCGATCTGATCGCCGAGGGGAAGGCCGCTGGCCTGCCCACCGTGCTCTGGGCCTACCCCCGCGGCGCGATCTCCAAGGACGGCGAGACCGCCACCGACGTGATCGCCTACGCCGCGCAGATCGCCGCGCAGCTGGGCGCGCACGTGATCAAGGTGAAGCCCCCGAAGGACTTCGTCGAGCAGGCCGAGGCGAAGAAGGTCTTCGAGAAGTACTCCATCCCCACCAAGACGATGGCCGATCGGGTGCGCCACGTGGTGCAGAGCGCCTTCAACGGCAAGCGCATCGTGATCTTCTCCGGCGGCGAGTCGAAGGACACGCCGGCCCTGCTCGAAGAGATCAAGGGCATCAAGGAAGGCGGCGGCTTTGGCTCCATCATGGGCCGCAACGCCTTCCAGCGGCCGCGCGCCGAGTCGATCCAGTTGCTCAAGGACGTGATGAACGTCTTCAAGAGCTGAAGCTGATTTCCCCCGCAGTCCTCAAGAACGAGAGAGAACCACCGTGAAGAAGCTGATTGCCCTGTTGTGCCTTTCAGGATCGGTCGTGCTGGCCGCGCCCCCGCCCCCGAAGGGCAAGGCTCCTCCGGCCGACGCCCCCGTCGCCGCCAAGCCCGCTCCGCTCACCCCCGAAGAGCGCAAGAAGGTCCTCTACGCGCTCGGCGCCATGGTGGCGCAGCGCACCCCGCTGGCGCAGGCCGGGCTCGACGAGGCTGAGCTCACCGAAGTGATGGCGGGCTTCACCGACGCCACCCTGGGCAAGGAGCTCAAGGTGGCCCCCGCGGAGAACATGCCGAAGGTCGATCAGTTCCTCAAAGAGCGCGCGAAGGTGCGCGGGGAGCAGGAGAAGGCCAAGGGCGCCACGTACCTCGAAGACCAGGCGAAGGCCCCGGGCGCGCAGAAGACCGCCAGCGGCCTCATCTACTTCGAGACCCAGGCCGGCACCGGCCCGCAGCCCACCCCGCAGGACACGGTGAAGGTCCACTACAAGGGCACCCTGGTCAACGGCACCGAGTTCGACAGCAGCTACAAGCGCGGCACCCCCGCCGAGTTCCCCCTCTCCGGCGTCATCAAGTGCTGGACCGAGGGCGTGGCCAAGATGAAGGTCGGCGGCAAGGCGAAGCTCGTGTGCCCCTCCGAGATCGCCTACGGCGAGCGCGGCGCGGGCGGCAGCATTCCGCCCAACTCGGTCCTCAACTTCGAGGTCGAGCTCCTCAGCATCACCGGAAAGGACGCCCAGTGAAGACCCCCTTCCGGATGTTGCTCGTCGGTTGCGCCCTGGCTTTGAGCGCGTGCCCGTCGGAGTCGAAGGTCGACGCCGCCACCGCGACGCCCACCACCACCCTGACGCCTCCCGCTGTCACCCCTCCGCCCCCGCCTCCTCCGCTGTCGGCGGAAGACAAGCAGAAGGCGATGTATGCCTTCGGCGCGCTGATCGCCGAGCGCACCCCGGTGAAGGCCGCCGGCTTCTCCGAAGAAGATCTCAAGGAAGTCGTGCAGGGCCTGAAGGACGCCGCCGGCGGCAAGGAGCTGCAGGTCAAGCTCGAGGAGTACGGCCCCAAGGTCGAGCAGCTCCTCAACGAGAAGCAGGCCGCCAAGGCCGAGGCCGAGAAGAAGCGGGGCGCCGAGTTCTTAGCCAAGATGGCCAAGGAGAAGGGCGCCACCAAGCTCCCCTCCGGGCTCATCTACCTCGAGACCCAGGCGGGCACGGGCAAGCAGCCCGCGGCCACCGACACCGTCAGCGTCCACTACAAGGGCACGCTCACCGACGGCACCGAGTTCGACTCCAGCTACAAGCGCGGCCAGCCCACCGAGTTCCCGCTCAACGGCGTGATCAAGTGCTGGACCGAGGGCGTGGCCAAGATGAAGGTCGGCGGCAAGGCCAGGCTCGTGTGCCCCTCTGAGATCGCGTACGGCGATCGCGGCGCGGGAGCGAACATTCCCGGCGGCGCGACCCTGATGTTCGAGGTCGAGCTGCTGGGCGTGAAGGACCCCGCGGCCCCGCCCCCGGGCATGCCCACCATGCCCATGCCCACCAACCCGACCAAGTAATCCCAAGGTCAGGTTGCACAAACACCAAGGCCCTCTGGATTTCTCCAGAGGGCCTTTGTTTCGAGCGACGCGTTGTGACTTACGTCTGTGGAGCTAAGCGGGATCGAACCGCTGACCCCCTGAATGCCATTCAGGTGCTCTCCCAGCTGAGCTATAGCCCCGTCTTTGCGGGCGCGGAATTAGCGCTTTTTGGGTGCACCCGCCACACCTTTCGACGCGGCAGACATTTTTTCCTGAAGGCGTTTTGCGATGTCTGCCCCTTCGGCCAGCAGGTCGTTGATCGAGTTGTTCTGGGTGCGGATCTTCTGGGTGACGCCTTCCAGCAGCTTGCGCACCGAGGTCAGGGTCTGAGGCAGCTGCAGCTTGCCCTTGCTGACCTCTGCCCACACCGCCTCGCCCAGGTCGCGGTAGGCCCGATCGAGATCGCGGTCGAGCATGTTCGAGCCCACCTTGGCCTGCGCCATCGCGGCGGCGTGCTCCACCTGCGCCTTGAGCACCTGGAGCTGGGCCTGGGCCTCTTCCCACGCGGCCTGGATCTGCCTGAGGGTCTCGTTGTTCTGCGGCGACTGCGGTTGCTGGAGTCGATCGGGCACTGGCGGTGGTCTCCTAGGAGAAAGAGAGAGGGCGCGACGGTATCAGGACTTGATGAGCCGCGCGCCGAAGAACCCGCCGCCCTCGAGCCGGTGCGGCCAGACGCGCAGCAGCTCTTCCACCTTGAACTCGGGCTGGGAGGCGACGAAGCGCTCGACCACGCCCTCGTTCTCGTCACGCAGCACCGAGCAGGTGCCGTAGACGATCACCCCACCCCGCCTCAGCTGCTTGCTCACGTCCCGCAAGATGCCCAGCTGGGTGACCGTCAGCTCGTCGATCTGCTTGGGGGTGAGCTTCCACTTCTGATCGGGCTCCCGGCCCAGCGTCCCCGTGCCGCTGCACGGTGCGTCGACGAGCACCAGGTCGGCCAGGTCGATGCGCGGCGGGCTGGGAAAGCTGACGTGGCGCAGCCTGAGCTCCCCCACCCGCGAGCGCGCTTCCTTGAGCCGCTTCTCCGAATGATCCCACGCGAACACCCGCCCCGTCGGCGTCACCGCGTCGGCGAGCACCAGCGTCTTGCCGCCCGCGCCCGCGCAGTAGTCCACCACCGTCTGGCCAGGCTGCGCCCGGCAGAAGGCCGCCAGCAGCTGGCTGCCCAGATCCATCACCTGCAGCCGGCCCTCCTTCATCCACCGGGAGTCGAAGATGGCGCGGCTCTCGTCGGTGGTGCGCAGCGCGTCGGGCAGCTCGGCGCACGCCTCGACCTCGAGCCCCTTGGCGCGCAGCTCGTCGACCAGGGCGTCCCGGGTGCCCACCGGCCGCACCCTGAATGTGAGCGTGGGCTCGCGGTTGAGCGCCTCCAGCACCTGATCCAGCTCGCCCTCGGGAGCGATGGCGGCGATCCGCTCCGCGAGCCAGGTGGGAAACGAGTGCAGGTTGGCCGCCCGATCGAGCGGGGTGGCGCCGAAGTCGATCTCCACGGGGCGCTCGAGCTCGGCGCGGATCACCTGGTCGGGGATGCCGCGCGGGCGGATCGGCCCCGGCAGCTGCACCTCGGTCATGATCTTCTCCACCCCCGCGCCGCAGAGATCTCTGCGCCAGAGCGCGTAGCGGATGATCGCCTGGTCCTGCAGCAGGTGCAGCTTCGAGGTGGTGTAGCCCCGCGCGCTGGCCGAGAGGTTGAGGCGGCGCAGGTGCCTTGACAGCTCCCTGGTGGCGAAGGCGATGAAGCGCCGTTCCTTGCCGCCCAGGTTGCCTCCGGCCATGAGCGCGTCGCCGATCGCCCGGCGCATGGGCGTGCCCTTGAGCACCGCCACGTGCGCGTTGAGCACCGCGGTGGCCGCCTTGCGCGAGGCGATGCCCACGATGGTGCCCGTCGAGGTGGGGCTGTCGCTGCGCTGGGTCGGTTCGGCCACGGCCCTTCCGCCTACGCTGCTGCCCCTCGTTCGAAAAGCCCTATCGACCTGCTTGACCGACGCAGCCCGGTGTATTGCCCTTCGCCCCGTGGCGTTCACCCTTCGCATCACACACGGCACCAACACGGAAGAGCGCTCCTTCGATGGCGAGGCGCGCCTGGGGCGCACCGCCGACAACGACGTGGTGATCAAGGACCCGGCCTCGTCCCGCAGCCACGCGCGCGTCTACGAAGAAGACGGCCAGTGCTTCGTGGAAGATCTCAAGAGCGCCAACGGCACCACGCTCAACGGCCGCGCCCTGAAGGCCCCGGCGCTGCTCGAGACGGGCGATCGCATCGCGATCGGCGAGGTCTCGCTCGACTACCAGGCGTCCGCTTCCGGCCCCTCCGCCACCCTCGATGGAGAAGACGAGCCGGTCGATCCCCAGCAGACCGTCCTCAAGCCAACCAGCAAGCCGGCCGCTCCCGCGGTGGTCAAGCGCAAGCCCACCACCGAGCTGGCCGCCAGCGCGCCCCCGAGGAGAATGACCGGAGAGGTGTCGGCGGTCGCACCCCGAAAGCCGCCCCGCCCGCTGCCTGCCGCCGAGCCCGAGGCTTCGCCTGAGCCCACCGCCGCCGATCGCGCCCGCGAGCGCCGCGAGCTGCAGCGTTCCTCGATGGGGAGGATCCAGGTGCTGTGGAGCGAGCTGCCCCGGCCCACCCGCATCGTGGCGGGGGTGGTGAGCGCCGCGCTCACGCTGGTGCTGGGCATCACGGTGGTGAACGCGCTGCGGCCCCGCCGGGTGGTGCACCGCGCCGAGCCGACCACCCTGGTGCCCAACGGAGACACCATCCCCGAGTCGTTCGGCGCGGGACCAGTCGACTACCAGCGGCCCGACATGAAGTCGTTCACCTTCAGCTTCCCCTCCCCCACCGCGATCGTCGGCGTGCTGCACTACCAGGCCAAGGAGATCGGCAAGGACGAGGTGACCGTCGAGCTCAACGGCGCGCAGGTCGGCACCGTCCCCCCCGACACCCTCGACCCCGATCAGCGGCAGCTCGAGCTGGTGCTGCCTTCCGCCCAGCTGCTCGTGAACGAGTCCAACGAGGTGGTGTTCGATTCGGTGGGCAACCCGCCCGGCAACGATCCCTGGCAGATCTGGAACCTCTGGGTCGAGGTGATCCCCGTGCCGCGGATGAGCGCCGACGAGGCCGGCAACCGCGCCAAGGACGATCTCGAG
>VFKJ01000799.1 GCA_009885595.1 Myxococcales bacterium
CGGGGTCGGCGTTGATGCGGTAGGCCTCGCCGCCGGGCAAGCAGCCGCTCGAGGCAATCAGCATCCAGATCAAGACATGCCTGGGTGGGTCGGCGACGACGCTCATGTTCATGGATGCCCCAAACGGGGGACTCTCGAAGGAGGGCCGCAGATTAAGCGACTCTGCATCGATAGAGGGGCGGGGAGCTTGCAACGTGTGTTGGTCGTGGATGATGAGCTGCTCGTAGCCCGAGCCCTGCAGCGCTGGCTGGGGCGGCGGCAGATCGAGGTCTCGGTGCTCTGCCAGCCGGCCGACTTCGCGCAGCACCTGGCCCAGGTGCGGCCGACCGCGGTGGTGAGCGACCTGGTGATGCCAGGCGTCGACGGCATCACCGTGCTCCGACAGGCCCTCGAGCTCGCGCCCGAAGCGAAGCGCTGCCTGCTCAGCGGCTCGCTGGGCCTGGTGACCAAGGAGCAGCGCGCTTCCATCGAGCCGTGCCTCTTCTTGTCCAAGCCGTGGGACGAGGACTCGATGGCGCTGCTGCTGGGGATGCTCGAGGGCCAGGCGTGAACCCCGAGCTGCCGTGTCAGCTGCTGCGCAGCCTGCTGCTGTCGATCGAAGCGCGCGGCCACGACGTCCCGCTGCTGCTGCATCACCTCGAGCTCTCGCCCTCGGCCACCCGCCACCGCACCTCGTGGGAGGAGCTCATCGGCCTGCTCGAGGAGTTCTCTGCGCGCGAAGGCGCACCCGCCACCCGGGCCGTGATGCAGGATCTCGCGGGCCGGCTCTCGTCCGTGCGTGCGATGGCCGAGCTGTTGGGCTCTCCGCGGTTCACCTACCTCTTGCTGCTCGAGGCGGTGCAGGGGCGCCAGCCGCTGGTGACGGTGGCCTGGAAGTCGCCCCAGTCAGGGCTGACGGTGAGCCTCGAGCTGCAGCGCGGGCTGCGGCCCTCGCGCGTCTTCTTCCAGTGCTGCGAGTGGTTCCTCGCGGCGCTCCCTCGCGCGCGCGGGCTCTGCGATGCGGTGGTGGAGGTCGAGTGCCTCTCGGAGCAGGCGCTTCGCTGCTTCATCACGCCGCCGCGCGAGCCCGCGCTCACGCTGGCCCACGCCGAAGGCAACGTGCGCACGCTGGCGCGCGAGCTCTTCCGGGTGGCGCGCGGCGCGCCCACCGCGCAGGCGCTGCAGAGCCGCTTCGGGTTGACCCGCGCCGAGGCAGGCGTGGTGCGGCGGCTGGCCGAAGGCGAGAGCATGAAGGACATCGCGCAGGCCCTCGAGGTGAGCCTCGAGACCGCGCGCACCCACGCCAAGCGCGCCATGCACAAGACCGACACTCACCGGCAGGCCGAGCTGGTCAGCCTCGTCCTCCACGGCGGCCGCTGACCTCCCTCTCCCCCACAGGGGAGACGGTCGGGGTGAGGGGCGAACTCTTCTTACCCGCGACGGCGACGCCGCGAGAGCACCAGCACCAACCCGAAGCCCACCATGCTGAACATCGAGCCATCGAAGCTCGAGCAGCCGCAGCTGACGCCGCCTTCACCGCCGCCACCACCGCCGGTGGCGTCCGCGCCCAGCGCGCCTGAGCCACCATCCGTCACGGTGCCCGCGTTGGTGCTGGGCGGCGCGACGCAGGTGAAGGCACTGGCGAGGGTGGCCGCCTGGGCGTCGTCGTTGGTGAGCACCACGTCGACGAGGCCGGCCGCGTGCGCCGGCGCCACCGCGCGCGCCACCAGGTTGGAGACGATCACCACGTCGGTGGCCGCGCTGCCGCCCACGCTGATGGTGGCGCCCGGCGCGAAGCCGGTGCCGGTCAGGGTGAGGAGCGTGCCGCCCTCGATGGGGCCGCTGGCCGGCGC
>VFKJ01001014.1 GCA_009885595.1 Myxococcales bacterium
AAGGGATCGTTGAAGCAGATGACCTCGTAGCCCTGGGCACAGAGGCCTTCCTGCACCAGCGCGCAAGCCAGCTCGCTGTCGTCGATCACCATCAGCCGCAGACCGTTGGCGGGCAGGGCCGGCTCTGGGGGTGGCTCCGCTTCGCCGGTGTCCGAGGACATGCGCTGCTGCAGCCCGAGCGCCTCGTAGAGCTGCTTGTGGTTGATCGCGCCCTGCTCCACCAGCACCTCGCCCAGCCGCTTGCCGGTCTTCTGCTGCGAGGCGAGGCCGGCCTCGACCTGCGGCTCGCTCACGTAGCGAAGCCCCACCAGGATCTCCCCCAGCGGAGGGCGATCGAGCACCACCGCGTCGCCCTTCTGCACCGCCTGGGAGAGCGCCCGCTGCAGCTGGCCGCGGGTGAGGTACCCCAGCGAGAGCAACGCCTCCCCCACCCGGCTGCCGGTCAGCGGCTGCAGCGCGAGCGCCTCTTGCACCTGTCCCTCGGTGACGAGGCCCTGCTCGATGAGGAAGTCGCCGAAGCGGCGCACGGGGTCGGTCATGAGCGGCAGGCGCTCAGTGTACCCAATGCCCGCCAAGCTTCACGTTTCCGGGCTGATCAGTGGCCTCCGACCCGGAACAGGGCCATCAGGATCTCGAAGAGGATCAGCAGCACCACCATGGTCTCCAGGGTGAGCGCGCGCCCGGTGTCGGTCTCCCCCTTGAGCAGGCCGTACGCCTGCTGCAAGAGCCGGTGCTTGCGGGTGACGGCCTCGGTCCAGCGCGCGATGCGCAGCTCCTGGAGCGCGCCCTCGTAGACGCGCGCCAGGTAGACGTCGCCGACGATCTTGAGCGAGTTCTCCACGCGCTCGATGAACTCCGAGAGCTCGATCAGCGTCTGCATCAGGTCGCGCGCGAGCCTCTTGTAGGGGCTGAAGAGCAGCGAGGTGGGGCGCTGGCCGACCACGTCGTAGATGCGGGCCAGCTCGGTGTCGAGCACCGCGTCGTAGTACCGAAGCTCGAGCAGCTGAGCGTTGGCGATCTCCAGCAGGTCGACGATGTCTTCGCTGCCCGAGGGCTCGTAGACGAAGGCGGCGTTCCACTCGACGATCGCCAGGTCGTCCGGGGTGTAGCTGAAGAAATGAGAGAGCACCGCGCGCTCTTCGGCCGGCGACAGCTTCTCCTTCTCGCCCAGCAGCAGCCGCGCCAGCCCCGGCGCCGCCAGCACCTGCTCGGCGTTCGGCCTGCCCTCGAGCTCCCGCACGAAGATGATCGTGTAGCCCTCGGTGCGATCCCACAGGTGGGGCCGCTCGAAGTGCGGCGCCAACAGCTTGCGCAGCTTGTTCACCTCTTCAAGCGCGAGGGCGTCGAGGGGGGCGCTGTCGTAGAGCTCGTCGGCGACCGGAATGAGCTCCTCGATGGTGCTCGCGCGCGGCACCGGCACCCGCAACGAGATGGAGATGGCGCCGTGGGGGTAGATGGTCGCGCTCACCTTCGCCTCTCGCGCCTGGCCCCGCACCGTGAGCGGGCGGGGGCCGAGGTCGATCAGCAGCGGGGGGTCGGACAGCTGAATGAACTCGCTGCCCTCGCGGCGCAGCTTGAGGCGCCGGCTGTCGGCGGAGATCAGCGCGCGGCAGCCTTCGAGGCCGATGGTGTCGGCCACGTCGAAGATGCGCGTGCACAGCAGGTCTGCGTCGAGCAGCCGGAGCATGAGCGACGGTATAGCCCCAAGCGCTTACCGCTCCGTGGGCGGAAAATGGGGGAGGCCTACTGGCCCAGCAGCGCGCTGGCGTCGAGGCGCCCTTCTTCCCAGCCCAGCGCCACCGCCAGCTTCCGCGCCTCGAGGGCCAACGAGGCGCCCTCCGGTTCTACCCCCCATCACCGGGTGGATCGGCGGCACTACCTACGCCGTCGGAGCCACGGTCCACTGGGCCTACCTGCGGCCCCAGGATTCCTACACGAGCGTCAGGCCTC
>VFKJ01000854.1 GCA_009885595.1 Myxococcales bacterium
AGTTGTCGACCGTGAAGCCCACGGTGCCCTGCTCGTCGCCGGCGAGGAACAGATCGGCGCCCTCCGCGGACAAGAGGGGCGACTCTCCCACGGCCACCACGTGCGGCGTGCGTTCCTGATCGGTGTCGGCCTCGAGCTGCGTGGCCACCTCGGGGATCTTCAGCGTCTCCCGCTCGGCGGTGAGCGCGAGCAGGCGCACGCCCCGGCGCTCGGCCGCGGGCTTCGCGTCGAGGTTCTTCAAACAGGCGCTCGAGCAGGCGAGCACGGCACAGGCGAGCAGGGTACGGGCCATCTCAAGCCTCCAGATCGATGCGGGTGAGCCCCTCGTCGTGGCGGGCGCCTTCGAAGACGTGCCAGGCCGCGACCAGGTCGAGCGCCGCCGGGCCGACGCTCGCGAAGAGGGTCAGCTGGTCGTCCGACTGCCGGCCTGGCTTCTGGTTCGACAACACCTCACCCAGCTCGGCGTCGAAGGGCTGCCCCCACTCCAGCGAAGGCTCGCTGGCGTCGCAGAAGCGCCGCGCGGCCTTCAGCGCAGGGGCCGGCAGCGGTGAGCCGGGAAACGTCTCGGCCGAGAGCACCGTCACGTGCGCGCCCGGCTTCAAGGTGACCCCCTCGAGCGAGGCGGGCCCGGTGATCACCACGATGTCCGCCAGGGCCACCGCTTCCTCCGGGGTGTCCACCGCGCGAATGGCCATGGAGAGGGTGGTCTGCAGCCGGTGCACCAGCTCGAAGTTGTCGACCACGTTGGGCTCGTGGAACCACACCTGCTCGATGCTGCGCACCAGCCGCAGGGCCTTGAGCGCGCTGCTCGCCGCCGCGCCCGCGCCCAGCACCGCCACGTCCCTGGCGTCGGGCCTGGCCAGCACGTCAGCCGCCAGCGCGCTCATCAGCGACGCGCGCAGCATCATCAGGTGCCCCGCATCCATCATCGCCAGCAGCTGCCCCGTGCCGGCCTCGTGCAGCTGCAGCACCGAGCGCGTGCCCTTCGCGGTCTCCGAGCGCACCGTCACCATCCACGCGGGCACGCCGGCCACCGCGGCCTGGCGCAGCAGCGTCGACCCCGGCTCGGGCGTGGACGGTTGGAAGCGCAGCGTCTGCACCGAGGCCGCCTTCTGCCGGGCCGTGAGCGCCTCGCGCAGTTCCCGCAGCAGGTGGAGCGCCTGCAGGTGGCGAGAGACGTCAGCGCGCGAGAGGAAGGCGGTCAACACGGCGGCCCGAGCTATCAGCCCCTCGCTGCTGCGTCACGCCGGTACATCAGCTTCAGTGTCCAGGCAGGAGCGGGCCCAGCAACGCGCTCACCCAGATCGCCGAGGTGAGCAGAGACACCACGATCGCGGCCAGGGCTGCCGAGAGGTTCCCCACCGGCGGCACCGCCTTCATGTCGACGCGCGACAACGCCAGCGCGCCCATCACCAGCGTCACCAGGCACAACCCCGGCACGAAGAACGACAGCAGCGACAACCTCGAGGCGGACACCGCCAGCGGGTTGCTGCCCTCCCGATGAAAGTGCGCGTAGAGCGCGAGGCGGGAGACGGGCTGCCGGTAGAAGAGCTGGCTGCGCACGTCCTGCCAGGCCGCGGCGGTGAGGAGGAACATCGGCACCGACACCAGCGCGCCCCAATACGCCTCGACTCCGACGATCAGCGCCACGCTGGCGGCCAGGCTGCCCACCACCAGCCCTCGACGCCCCCAGGGCTTTCCAGTGAAGAACCCGATCGACGCGGCCCCGTAGATCACCAGGGCCAGGCCGATGAGCCTGTCCTGCCAGCGCGCGCCGGGCGTCAGCACGATCAAAAGGCCGCCCAGCAGGGCCAGCCCCAGAGGCAACATGAACCACGCGAACCCGGAGCGTTTGCCCTCGAGCCTTCGGTAGCGGTGGCCCAGCCAGTCGACGTCTTCCCGCGCGCCGCACTCACCGCAATAGGAGCGGCCCTCGAGCTGAAACCGCTCCGGGAGGCAAAAGAAGCGGCCGCACCGGGTGCAGGTGTCCACCGCGTCCGCCCCGGGGTGCGTGGGGCACTCGGGCATTACTGCACCTGCACCACGAAGCCTTGCGAGGGCACCAGCGGCAAGCCCGGCACCTCGAGCCCCAGCTCGTTGGGCACGCGCCACGTCTGGCCCGTCTGCTGGATGACCGTGATGGCGTAGCGGCCGATGGGCACCGCCTTGAGGGGCTGGGGCCCGGCGGGCGTCGAGGCGTCGAAGGCGCGCGGCTGCAGCACCAGCTTGAGCCGGGGCACGGCCGTGGGCGTGGTCTTCACCCGCCCCGTCGTGCCATCGACGAGCTGGGACGCGTACTCGGCCACGTTGAAGCCCGCGGCCAGCACCACCACGTCAGGCAGCCCGTCACTGGCGGCGGCGGCGTGCTCGTAGTCGACGCCCGTCGCGTCCACGACGCCGTTCTTGTCGAGATCGTTCTCGTCGAGCAGCGGGCTGCCTTCCTGCTGCACCTTGCGCACCACCACGCGCGGCCACACCTCGGGAATGCCGTCACCGTTGGCGTCGTCGGGCACGCCGTCGCCGTCGTCGTCGAGGAAGCGCACCAGGAAGGCCGGGGTGGGCTGCGTCATCACGCCCTCGTCGATGGGCGTCGCCTGCAGCTCGATCACCACCGGTGTCCCCGAGAGCGTGACCGATGACATCCCCCCCACCACCGAGAAGATCGGACGATCGATCGGCAGCCGCGCGGAGTCGGCGAAGCTCACCGGCACGTCGAGCGCGGGAACGGGGTTGCCCGCTTCGTCCACCCCCACCTCGACGATGCGCGAAGCGCGCGTGGTGGGGTCGATCGCCGCGCCGCCCACGTCGCCCTCGGTGGTGTCGGCGGTCACGCCGTACCAGGGAATGAAGTCGGCGTTCGCGTCCACGAAGCCGCGAATGAGATAGCGGCCCGGCGCCACCAGGCTGAAGGCAAAGGGCGCGGTGAACGGCCCGGAGTCGCCCTCGATGGCCGCGCCGAACACCGCCTCGCTCGAGACCACCGTGAACGTGAGCGGGCGCCCGGTGCCCAGCGGCGGGGGAGGCCGGGTGGCGTCGTACAAGAAGAGGATGATTCGCCCGCGCGCCGTCGAGTTGACGATCACCTGGCCTTCGATGCGCCCGAGCGAGAGGTTCTGCCGCTTGTCGAACCCCGGAAAGACGGTGGGCGCTTCACAGCCGCCCAGCACCAGCGCCAGCGCCAGCAGGACGTTCTTCATGGCTGCACCGTGAGCTGGGCGAACACGCGCCGGTTGACGCTGTTGCCGAAGGGGTGTTCCTGGTGATTGGGCCCCAGCTGCGAGCCCACCACCGCGACGGTGACCTTGTCGTGGAAGAGCCGGTAGGCCACCCGCGCGTTGACCACCACGTAGGGGTCGAGCTTGTTCTGCAGGTTGGCGATCTGCGTGGGATCGCTCGGCGAAGGCTCGCGCTCCACCCAGGTCGTCTGGCTGACGAAGCTGAAGTCAGCCGAGAGGTCGACGTTCACAGGCGTGCGGTAGATGAAGCCGGCGTTCACCTTCGCGGCCGGCGCCTGGGTGCAGGGGCCGCAGACCCCGGCGTACTCGACGCCGTTCTGGGCATTGGCCACCACCGACTGCAGGGCGGCCGAGGCGCGCAGGTCGAGCCCCTTAGTGGCGTTCCAGGTCAGCCCCAGCTCGGCGCCGCGCGCGGTGTAGTTCTGGCCGTCGTTCGAGAAGAGCGAGCGCCCCAGCAGGAAGCTGTTCGACGCCGAATCGAAGGCGTCGGCGGGGTTCACCGGGTTCACCGCGGACAACCCGATCAGATCGCTCACGATGTTCCAGTAGCCGGTGAGATCGATGGTGAGGCCCAGCCGGGGCAGCTCGCCGCGGTAGCCCAGCTCGAAGCTGATCAACCGCTCCGGCTTGAGCGCCCGGTTGCCCTGCGTGAGCACCGAGGCGCCGTTCACCGTCGGCACCGGGGTGCGAATGTCCATGTAGCTCTCGAGGAACGTGGGCTGGCGGAAGGCGGTGGCGAAGCTCGCGCGAAAGGCGTGGCTCTCGAAGGGCCGCACCACCACCGACACCCGGGGGGACTGCGCGTAGCCGGGCTTGCCGTTGTCGAGCAGCGGGTGGCGATCGATGCGGTAGCTGGCGATCAGCGTGAGCGGCTTGATGATGCGCCACTCGTCCTGCACGAAGGCCGCGGCGTGGAGCTCCTCGGTGAGCGGGCCGATGTACCCCCACTTCACCCGCTTGAGCCGCGCGGAGAGCCCGATCGCGACCACGTGCGTGCCCGCCAGCGAGAGCTCTTTCTGGAAGAGCGCCTCGCCGTCGAAGACGTTGGTGTCGACCGAGGTGGTGAGCGAGCGCTGGCCGAGGGGCTCGTACTGCGGGCCCGCGTCGAAGTTGGCGTGGTTCCAGAAGAAGCGGAACTTCACGGGGCCTGCGGTCAGATCGGCCTTGGCGTAGCCGCCGGTGCCGTCGAGGTAATAGTTGCGCAGCAGGCCCAGCGCGTAGAGCTCGGTGAAGGTGCGGTTGACCCCGCCCGAGAGCGCCACCGAGAAGTCCTTGTTGAACGCGTAGAAGGCCGTGAGGTTCGCGCGCGCGGTGCGCAGCCCCAGGTTGGGATCGTCGATGTTGGACCGCACGTCGGGCCTGGCCTGCGCGTAGTCGCGGCTGTACTTGTCGCCCTGCTGGTAGCCCACCGAGGCGCGGAAGCGCACCTTGTCTCCGCCCGACGCCACGAAGCTGCCGCCCGCGAGGTTCGCGTTGCCCGCAAGGCCGTTGAACTCTGATGGCGCGCCGGTGCCCGGGGCCCGGGTGATGATGTTCACCACCCCCAGCATCGCGTTGGCGCCGTACAGCGCGCTGCCCGGGCCGCGAATGACCTCGACCCGCTCGATCTCCTCGAGGCCGACCGGCAACACCGACCACAACGTCACCCCGAGGAAGTCCTGGTACTCGGGCCGGCCGTCGAGCAGCAGCAGCACCTTGTTGGCGATGCGCTGGTTGAAGCCACGGAAGCTGACGTTGGCCGAGCCCAGGCCCATGGTCATCACCTCGGCCCCCGGCACCCGCCGCAGGATGTCGGCCAGCGAGGTGAGCCCGGACGCGCGGATCTCGTCGCCGGTGATCACCGTGATGGCGTTGGGCGCGTCGAGGGTGGCCTGCGCGCGGCGGCTGGCCGCCACCACCGTCTCTTCGTAGGGAACGCCGAAGTCTTCTTCCGAGGCCGCCGAGGTCGCGGCCTTCTGCTCGCCAGGCGCGCTCGCCTCGGCGCGGGCCTCGGCCTTCTCCACCGCGCGCTCCAGCCGCTCTGCCAGCGCGTCGAGCCGCTTCACCGTCGCTTCGTCCACCTGGGGCGCGCGCTCGGTCGGCTTCTTCACCTCGTCGGGCTCGGCCACCTTCCTGGGCAGCTGCGCCTCGAGCCTGAGCGCCACCTCGCGCACCTTGTCCGCGTCAGGCGGCTTCGCGTCGAGGTAGCGGTTGTAGAAGGTCAGCGCCTCGGCGGGCCTTCCCCCCGCTTCGTAGGCGCGCGCGATGTTGAAGAGCACGTTGGGGTGCGGGCGCACGCTGTACGCCTCGAGCAGCTCGCTGATGCCGGCGTCGAGCTTGCCGTCGGCGATGAGCGCCATGCCGGTCTTGAAGTGCCGTCGCGCTTCCACGCGCGCATCGGCCAGGGCGAGCGCAGGCAGGAGCAGCAGCGCCGCGGCGAAGAGCGCGCGGACGCGCCGGTTGCAGCTGGACATGGAGAGCGTCTCTTTGGGGGAGGTGAATCAGTAGGGGTCGTCTTTGTAACCAGCGGGCTCGGGCTTCGGGTTCTTCGGCTTCTTGCTGGGCTTGCCCACGGGCCGCGGCTCGGGCTTCTTACTGAGCGCCTGGTTCACCGTGACCACCCCATCGAGCCCCTGCGCGATCGCCGAGCGCGGCTCGTAGCCTTCGAGCGAGAACACCAGCTCCACCTGCGCCGGCTGGGTGCCGCTGCGGCGCACCGTCAGCTCGAAGGGCGTCACGCCTACCTGCACGCCGTCGCGCGTGACGGTGGCGCCCGCGGGCTCGCTTTCGATCTCGAAGCGCACGTCGATGGGCTCGGGTTTGGGGGGTTCGACCACCGCGGCGATCGGTCTGGGCGGCGCCTCGACCGCGGGCAGCGGCGCTGGCGCCATCGCCTTCCACGCGGCCACCCCTCCGAGCATCGCGCCCACCAGCACCACCGCGCTCACGCCCAGCACCAGCGGCAGCTTGCGCTTGGGCGCACCCAGCGCGCCGGTGTCGCCCAGCTCGATCTCGTGACTGCGCACCGACTCGGCGCTGGTGAACGAAGGCGTGGCAGGGCTGCTCACCACCGGCATCCCCGGCGTCGAGGCGCGGGGAATGATCCCCGAGGCCGTGCGCGGATCAGCGAAGGCCCCGGAGAGCCCCTGGCCCGAGGTCGCGGTGCGCATCGCGTCGAGCAGCTCGTCCATCGACTGGAAGCGCGCCGCCGGTTCCTTCTCCAGGCACTTCATCACCAGCGCGTTCACTTCGATCGGCACCTCGGGCACCAGGCCCCGCAGCTCGGGCGGCTTCTCCCGAATGTGCTTCACGATGACGTCGATCGACTCCTTGCTCATGAACGGCGGCCGACCGGCCATCGTCTGGAACATCAAGATGCCCAGCGAGTAGATGTCGGTGCGCGGGTCGGCCTCGCCGCGCGCCTGCTCGGGCGCCATGTAGAGGGGGGACCCCAGCAGCACGCCCGCCTGGGTGAGGCCGGTGCGATCGACGTCGTCGCCTTCTTCCTTCGGCTTCTCGGGCGTGAACGACTTCACCAGGCCGAAGTCGAGCACCTTGACCGTGTCGCCGCCGGTGCCCTCGGTCTGCAGCATCACGTTGGCGGGCTTGAGATCGCGGTGCACCAGCCCCAGCTTGTGGGCTTCCCGCAGCGAGCGCGCGACCTGCCCCGCGACGAAGAGCGCGCGCGACCAGGGCAGCTTGCCGTTCTCGGCCAGCACCTTCTGGAGCGTGTCGCCTTCGATGTACTCCATGGCGATGTAATAGATGCCGTCGTCGGTGCGCCCGTAGTCGTGCACCGTGATGGTGTTCGGGTGCTTCAACTTCGAGGTCATCGACGCTTCCAGGAAGAAGCGCCGCTCGAAGCCGGGATCGCGGGTGCCGTCGTAGCGGGGGTTGAGCACCTTGAGCGCCACCTCGCGCCCCAGCGGCCGCTGCACCGCCTTGTAGACGCGGCCCATGCCGCCGACCCCGAGGGGCGCGACGATCTCGAAGCGTCCGCTCAGGACTTGTCCGATGAGCGGATCGACCTCCGGTTCAGCCATGGCACCCCCGCGGCGCGGGGCGCGCCGACGTCGGTTTCGATCTACCACGGCCCCGTGGACAGGTACCGCCGTGATTCGAAAGCGGGTGCCCGCATCTGAATCGCCCGTGCAAGCAGGAAATGACTCTGCTTTCCCGGTTCCGGGGAAAGCCCTCGTCTCGAGAAAGGTTTGGGCTATGAGCGCGCGGATGAGTGAAG
>VFKJ01001243.1 GCA_009885595.1 Myxococcales bacterium
TAGGAAAAGAAGAAAGGTCAGCCCTCTCCCCGACCCTCTCCCCCTCGGGGGAGAGGGAGCTAATGATTGCCTCGCTCCGCGGGCCGGTGTGTAACGCCCCCATGACTCGCCTCGCCTCCGCCGCGTTGATGTTCGCTCTCGCAGGTTGCGCCACCACCTCAGGTGGCTCCACGCCCTCCAGCCCCATCGACGGGAAGTCGTCGAGCGGCGGCGAGAAGATGGCGATCACCAACGTCATCCCCTTCGACGTGGCGTCCTGCGGCCCGCGCGCGCTTGCGCTCTCTGTGATGACGAACGAGGTGCTGACCGGCGCGATGCTCTCGATGAGCCCGGCCACGCAGGAGTGCTTCGTCGATCTCCAGTCGCGCGACGGCCAGCCGTTCGACCTGAAGGCGAAGATGACGGTCGCGGAGACCGGGGTGACCATCGAGATCAACGGCCTCGGCGCTTCGGCCGCGGGCAAGGCGTGCGTGGAGAACGCCTTCAAGAAGCTGCCGATCCAGCCGCTGCCGGCGGGCAGCAAGCCCATCGTCACCGAGATCCCCGTCTCGGGCGGGCCGCAGAGCGTCCGCGTGGGTGACAACGCCGCCAACGACATCGCCGGCAAGCTGCGCCTCGCCCAGCCCTCGATGTGCGACTGCTACGCGAAGCTCGGCGACCAGCCGGCCCCGATGCTCAAGGCCGAGGTCGAGGCCACTGGCGACGGCGCGAAGGTGACCTTGAACTCCACCGACGAGCTCGCCACCTGCCTGCAGGGCAAGATGCAGGCGCTCAAGCTGGGCGACGCGAAGGCCAAGCTCACCTGGCCGCTGCTGCTCAAGAACACCTACGCAGGTCAGCTCGATCCTTCCGCGCCCGCCGCGCTGCGCTTTCAGCAACTCGACGGCATGCGCGCGCAGCGCACCGCCGACGTGCTGGTGGCGGCGGGTCAGCGGGTGGCGGCCGCGCTCGCGTATGACGACCTCGCGCAGAGGTACAAGAAGAAGCCGGCCAAGGGGATGCTGGAGGAGCTCAAGGTGAAGTGCGCCGAGGTCGCCGCCGGTGACGACAAGCAGATGGCAGCGGTGAAGGCGCTGGTGACGGTGCTCGAAGATTCCCAGAAGCTGGTGGCGGCGGAGAAGGCGAAGGATCCGCAGTGGGCCCAGGTCGAGCCGATGCTCGCCCAGCAGCTGGCCTCCTCGAACGCCGAGGTCGCCCGCGTCGAGGAGCAGAAGAAGAACGATCTCAACGCCTGCCCGAAGACGAAGTACTGAAGCGGGGTGACGCTCTTCGGTGACATCGCGCAGCTCGAGGCGGAAGGCCGGCCCTTCGTGCTGTGCACCGTCATCGCCTCGCACGGGAGCACTCCGCAGAAGCCCGGCTCGCGGTTGGTGGTGCTGGGCGATGGCTCGTTGCGCGGCACCATCGGCGGCGGCGCCATCGAGAAGCAGGTGATCGACGCCGCGCTCGCCCTGCTGGCCGACGACGCCGCGCAGACGCGCACGCTGGAGACGCACCTCACCCACGACCTGGGCATGTGCTGCGGCGGGAAGATGACCGTCTTCCTGGAGAAGCACGGCGCGCCCGCCCAGCTGTTCGTCTTCGGCGCCGGCCACGTCGCCAAGGAGCTCGCCGCGCTGGCCGCGCACGTGGGCTTTCAGGTCACGGTGGTGGACGAGCGCGCCGAGTGGCTCACCGCCGAGCGCTTTCCGAACGCCACCCGAAGGCTCGAACAACCCGACGTGGTGGCGAAGTCGCTGCCGTTGGGACCGCAGGCCTACTGCTGCGTCGCCACCCACGATCACCCGCTCGACCAGGCCGTCACCGAGGTGCTGGTGAAGAAGCCGCTCGCCTACCTCGGGGTGATCGGCAGCCAGCGCAAGGCGCTGCGCTTCCGCCAGCGCCTGGAGGCCGCCGGCTTCACGGCAGACGAGGTCGCGCGCTTCGAGAGCCCGATGGGCGTGGAGATCGACGCCCTCACGCCTTCGGAGATCGCGGTGTCGATCGTCGCGCGCCTCATCGCCGTGCGGCGCAAGCGCAGCTGAGTCTCAGCAGCCGCCGGCCCACGCGGGATTGCAGAAGCTGACGTCGCGCTCGATCGTCCGCGTCGCCTCACGTGTCCACACCCGGCCATCGGTGCTGAAGCGGAAGCCGTACTCGAGCCGCTGCCACTTCGGCCCGTAGTACAGCTCGCTCTTGGGCACCTCGAAGTGGAAGCGGTAGTCGTTGCCCACCTTCCCCACGAACGAGAGATCGGTCGCCGGCAGCGCCACCCCGTCGAGCTTCAGCTCAGCCTGGGCGAACACCGCGCCGGGCTGCGCCTCACCCGAATCAGTCAGCCCGGGCACGTAGACGTCGAGCTCCACGAAGGCGCACGCGCGGGTCTGCAGGTAGGAATCCATCGTCATCGACGCCGGCGCGCCCTCTGCCCGCGCACACGCCCGGGTGAAGCTCGAGCCCGGGTTGCCCACCCACCCCACCCGCGCCGGAGCGGCCGCGGAGACGGGGAAGCGGTAGTTGCTGCCGAGGTTCGAGTCCCACGCCTCGCAGTTCATGCCCGCGCCGCTCCAGTTCTTGAACCAGACCTCCAGCGAGGTGGTGCCGATGGGAATGTTCACGTTGAGCGGCACGCTCCTGGCGCCCGCGTTCGAGGGCACGCCGTAGAGCGAGTCGAAGCCGCGCACGGTGCCCTGGGCGATCGTCCCCGAAGGAGCGAAGCGCACGAAGGCCTCCAGGTCCCACGCGGGGTAGCCGTTGTGGGTGCCGCGGCAGCTGGTGAGGCGATCGAGCGCGTAGGTGAGCGTCACCGGCTGACCCGCCACCAGGGTGCCGCGCTGCTGAGTGCGGTAGCCGTTCTGGAAGTCGAGCGCGCGCGGCACCACCACGTCGCCGCTGCAGCTGGCCGCGTCAGCGCCCACCTGCCAGCCGCCGGCCTGGTTCAGCACGTACGCGTCGAGCTCGCCGGGCACCCGGTTGTGATCGAACAGCCGCGCGCCGGTGGTGGTGAGCAGGTACGGCGCCACCGAGACGTTCGCGCGCGAGTACGCCGTCGCCGACATGCCGTCGCGCACGGTGTCGCGGGTGAGGCGGAAGCGGTAGCGCGAGAAGCCAGGCGCGGCGCCCGTGGTCCGGGTGGCCGACAGGCTCGACCAGCGCACCGCGTCGATGTTCTTGAACAGCACCTTCACCCGCGCGCCCTCGGACTCGGCCTGGGTGGAGACGTCGATGAGCCCGGTCCACGTCCACCAGCACACGCCCGTCGAGGTGCACGAGGTTGCGCCGCGCTGAAGGCTGCGCAGCACGATCTGACAGCCGCGCTCGGCGGCGTCCTTCCCGTCGGCGCCCAGCAGCGGCGCGTCGGCCACCGAGTCGAAGTCCTCCGGCTCGCCCTCGTCGACGAAGGCGTCCTGCACTCCACAACCCGTCAGCAGCACCAGGGTCAGCCAGAGCACGTTCTTCATGCTCTGGGCGCTATCACACCTTGTCCCACACGCAACAGAGGCCCGGGGCGTGGCTTACAGCGGCGAGCAGGAGTGCCTGATAGCTTGCCGCGCCGTGCGCCAGGCCCTGCTTCCCAGCATGTTGCTCGCCTTGCTCGTCGCCGGCTGCCCTCCACCCGCCCCCGTTCCAGACGCCAGCGTCGAGGTCGACGCCGGAGCGCCTGA
Organism: Myxococcales bacterium; assembly: GCA_009885595.1. GTDB lineage: Bacteria > Myxococcota > Myxococcia > Myxococcales > Myxococcaceae > Archangium_A. The sequence continues at coordinate 3,645 of VFKJ01001243.1, forward strand.
TGCGGGCAGCCCCGACGCCGGGCGCCCTGTGCGTGATGCGGGCGTTCCGGATGCCGGCTTCACCGCGGCGCCCATCGACGCGTGGTGCGCTTCCAAGGCCCTGGCCGAGTGCGGCCGCGACCTGCGCTGCGGCCGGCTGAGCGCCACGGGCCTCGCGGGCTGCGTGCTCACCCGCACCACCCTGGCCGCCTGCGATCAGCTCGCGTTGTCGCGCGGCGTGACGGAGCACCGCACCCAGTACCTGGAGAGCGAGGCGGTGCGCTGCTTGAACGCGCTCGCCGAGGGCAGCTGCGAGGAGAACCCGCTCGCCTGCCAGACGGTCTTCACCGGGCTCACGGCCCCCGACGCCGGGTGCCTGCTGCCCGTGGAGTGCAACCAGGACGGCTTCTGCGACACCTACGACGGGCTGTGCCCGCACCGCTGCCGCGCCTGGGCCCCGGAAGGCACCACCTGCGACGGCTTCACCCGCCGCTGCGATCCCGTCAACGGCAGCTGCGATCTGAACGACGCGGGCGCGGCGGTCTGCTTCCCCAAGAAGCGCGACGGAGAGGCCTGCCAGCGCTACGACGCCTGCGGCGACAAGGCCTACTGCCTCGAGGGCACCTGCATCACCCGCCAGGCGGATCCCGGCGCGGTGTGCAACGTGAAGAACGGGTTCCCCTTCTGCCACGAAGAGTATTTCTGCCGCACCCAGCCACCGGTCAACGGCGTGACCCCGCCCGGCACCTGCGAGCGGAAGGCGGGCCTGGGCGGCACCTGCACCGGCCCGGGCAGCTGCCTGCCCAGCCTGCGCTGCAGCACCCTGCTCACCACCGGCACCTGCCTGGTGAAGGGCGCGCTGCACGCGGCCTGCATCAACTACGACGACTGCCAGGACGCGCTCTACTGCGACTCGAAGACCCAGCGCTGCGAGGCGCTGCCCGATGCGGGCGGAGACTGCTCCTACGAGCGCACCGCCTATCGCTGCGCACCCGGCGCGACGTGTGCGTTTTCGGGTACCTCTGACGACAGGTGCGTGGCGTTCAAGGCGGTCGGGCAGGACTGCGGGTATGCTGGCGAGTGCCTGTCGAACGACTGCGAGTACGCCACCTTGCCGGACGGTGGTTTCGGTGGCACATGCATCGCGAGTTGCTCGCAGAGGGCCGACGGCGGGCTGTAGACGAGTCCTTGAAGCGTTCATCCATCCTCAGCTCAGCGCTGCTCCTGCTCGCCTCAGGCGCGCTCGCGGGCGCGTGTGGCGCGTCCCCGCTCATCAAGTTCCCCGACGCCGGCAAGCCCGACGGCGGCGTCATCGTCATCCCTGACGGCGGCGTGCGCGTCGACGGCGGCCTGCTCGTCTCGGAGGCGTGCGGCGTGCTCAACACCAACCGCTGCGCCTTCCTCGCCCACTGCGGCCTCATCGAAGACAGCCTGCAGGCCCGGCTCGACTGCGCCCGCTCGTTGGAGGCCACCTGGTGCGGCCCGCTGACCTGGCCCACGCACGTCGCCGCCGGCGCGCTCAAGTACGAGCCGCTCAAGGCCGAGTCCTGCGCCCAGGCCTTCGCCACCCAGCCCTGCAGCGAGTGGGCGACGTTGCCTGATTCGTGCTCGCGCTTCCTGCTCCCGCGGGTGCCGCTGGGACAGGGTTGTTACGACGGCTACGCGGAGTGCATCGACGGGGTGTGCCGCGGCTCTTCCTGCCCGCGCACCTGTCAGACCCGCGCGCTGCTCAACGACGCCTGCGCGATGGACGGCGACTGCAAGACCGGCCTCTTCTGCCGCGTCTCGGAGGTCACCCCCACCTCCGGTCTGTGCACTCCCTTCGGCACCAACGGCTCAGCCTGCATCAGCAACCGCGAGTGTCTCGATGGGCTGCAGTGCCTGTCGAAGGTGTGCCGGGTGCTGCCGCTGCCGGGCCTGGGTTGTCTCGACGGCCTGTGCGGGGAGAGCGGGTATTGCGACGGCAGCGCGGACGGCGGCACCTGCCTCGCGCGCAAGACGGAGGGCGCGCGGTGCCTGGCGGGCGAGTGCGAGAGCTCACTGGTGTGCGATCCGATCTCCTCGACGTGTGAGAAGCGGCAGCTCTCGTCGGGCGATGCCTGCTCGCTCGCGCAGAGCTGTCCGTCAGGTGAAGTGTGCGTGGGCGCCACCGCGCAGACCACCGGCCTGTGCCGCGCCCCGCTGACCGAAGGCGACACCTGCCTCACGCACGCAGACTGCCAGGCGCACCTCGCCTGCCTGGAGAGCGATGGCGGCAGCACCTGCCAAGCCCGGGCGGCAGTGGGCGCGGGCTGCGATGTCAACCGGGCCTGCCAGGCGGGCGCGGTGTGCACGGCGTCGAGCTGCACCGCGCTCCCGCTGCCCGGCCAGAGCTGCACGGAGACCCGCGCCTGCCGCTGGGGCCTGTGCCGCGAGCTCGCGAACACCGACGGTGGCGCGGTGTGCGGGCCGCTCTTGAGCGCAGGTCAGCCCTGTCAGCGCAACGACGAGTGCGTGTCCGGCTCGTGCATCAGCGGCGCCTGCCTGGCGCGCTGCGTGCCCTGAAAGACGGCCCTCCGCTCGGGAACGGCCTCAGGCGGGCTGCACGAAGTTGAGCCGGTACCCGTCTGGATCCGTCACCACCAGCTCCCGCGTGTGCCAGGGCTTGATCTCCGGGCCATCGAGGGGCGCACTCAGCGCCGCCGCGCGCTCGGCGAGCTTCTCCAGCTCGGTCAAGGAGGTGAACGAGAGCAGCACACCCCAGCCGCGCTTGCCGTCCACCCGCACGCCCGTGGGCGCGCTCACCAGCATCACGTCGCCCCGCTCTTCCCAGCGCAGGTGAATGAAGGTCGCGTCCGCGCCGACCCGGGTGAACCCCAGGCCCTCGTAGAACGCGGCCGAGGCGGTGCGGTCGAGCACCAGCAGCTTCACGAAGAACCCCAGCGGCTGCTCAGTCATGGCGCGAGGGCCTTCGCGAAGAAGGGGGAATTTCTCGCCAGCTCTTGCATGTAGCCCTCCACGTCGCGCCTGGCCGCCTCAGCCAGCGATCGATACGGTTGCACGTGCTCATCGGGCACGTAGCGGAAGGTGAAGTTGAGGCGGCGGGTCTGGAAGTCAGGCACGTGAATGTCGAAGCGGTGACCGCCCTTGGTGTCCACCCGCTGCACGCGGTGGAAGGTGCGGTTCTTCCACTGGTCGCCGCCGAAGATCTGCAGGCTCCCGTCATCGAGCCACTGCTGTTCCAGCACCGCGTCGCGCGAGCCCGGCTTGCGGCTGGAGACGAACTGAATGAGCGCGCGCTCGCCCAGTGACACCGAGCCCACCGGACCCGGCTCGAAGTCCTTGTGCTCACCCACGCGGGCGGTGTCGACCCACTTCCCGTCCTCGAGCTGGCATCCGTAGAAGTTCACCAGGCAGGTGTTGAGGTGCCACTTCTCGGGCAGGTCGTCGCCCTTGAACATGCGGCGCGCGCGCTGCTCGATGAGCGCCACCAGCTTCGAGAGCACCGGAGGAAACGGCTCGGCCTGCACGCAGCGATCGACCACCCCGTGCGGCGGGCGGTAGTAGTCAAGACACGCGAACTGCCAGTTCCCCAACCAATACACGGGACGCAGCAGGCGGCGCTGCGACTCGCCTTCCGGGGGCGGTCGCGAATCGCAGAAGCGGTTCTCCCAGATCGGCCGGATGGTGGAGATGAACGAGAGGATCTCAAGCCGATCACCCCGCGAGAGGAACCCCGCGTCGTAGTGCAAGCCCTGCACGCGCTGCGGCTTGCTCCGGAGTTGGAAACGGGAATGCACGGGGCGGCCTTACCATCGGCACAGTGCTACATCGCTGTGGAATGAGCGAACGAAACCTCCTCATGATCCCGGGGCCCATCGAGTTCGAGCCCTCCGTCCTGCGAGCCCTCGGCGAGAAGACCCGCAGCCACCTGGACCCCGTCTTCATGAAGGCCTACGGCCGGTCGCTCAAGCGCCTGCGCGAGGTGTTCATGGCGCCCAACGCGCAGCCCTTCGTGGTGGCCGGCAGCGGCACGCTCGCGATGGAGATGGCCGTCGCCAACCTGATTCAGCCCGGCGACCAGGCGCTGGTGGTCAACAGCGGGTACTTCTCGGATCGCCTCGGGGTGATGCTCGAGCGCCACGGCGCGGCGGTGACGCACCTGCGAGCGGATCCCGGGGCGCTGCCAAGCGCTGACGAGGTCGAGGCCGCGCTGGCGGGCGGCAAGTTCAAGGTGATGACCATCACCCACGTCGACACCTCGACCGCGGTGCTCGCGCCGGTGAAGGAGCTCGCGGCTGCGGCGAGAAAGCACGACGTGCTGGTGGTGGTGGACGGCGTGTGCAGCGTCGGCGGCGAGGCGTTCGAGATGGAGGCCTGGGGCGTCGACGTCGCCTTCACCGCGTCGCAGAAGGCACTCGGCGCGCCCCCGGGGTTGGCGGTGCTGCTCGCCGGCCCGCGCGCGCTCGCCGCGTGGAAGGCGCGCACCAGGCCGGTCGCGTCGATGTACCTCGACTTCGCGGAGTGGTTGCCGATTCACGAGGCGTACGAGGCACAGAAGCCGGCGTACTTCGCCACGCCCCCGGTGAACCTGATCATGGCGCTCGACGTGAGCCTGGGTCACCTGGTCGAGGAAGGCATGCCGGCGCGGGTGCAGCGACACGTGAACGTCGCCACCTCGATGCGCGCCGCGTGGGAAGCGCTGGGGCTGGTGCCGCTGCCGAAGAGCGCTGCCGTGAGCGCACATACACTCTCGGCGCTGTACTACCCGGGCCAGGTCGACGCCGCGTTCGTGAAGGCGGTGGCGGCCGAGGGCGTGGTGCTCGCCGGCGGACTGCATCCGCAGCTCAAGGCGAAGTACTTCCGGGTGGGGCACATGGGCGCGGTGACGAAGAGCGATCTGGTCACCACCGTGAGCGCGATCGAGCGCGGGCTGAAGGCCTGCGGTCACCCGGTCGAGCTCGGCCGTGGCGTCGCAGCCCTTTTCTCCCTCTCCCCCGCGGGGGAGAGGGTCGGGGTGAGGGGCTAACCGCGTTTCGCGTTTCAAGGCGCGCAGTAGAAGTTGCCGCTGGTCTGCGACGAGCCCGCCACGGTGCAGCGCGATCCTGCCGGTGAGTCCGGGCAGTAACAGCGACCCCCATCGCAATCGGCGTTGCTGGTGCAGGGCACCACACACTGCGACCCGTCATCGTCCGACGACGGGTGGATGCGCATACAGACCTGGTTCGCTGCGCACTGATCGTTGCTCTCGCACTTGAAGCGCGGATCACAACCAGACAACGCCAGCGCCAGCAGGAGCCACCGCATGCCTGGACCATCGCTGCAAACGACCACGGGTTCTACCCCTCTCCCCGACCCTCTCCCCTGCGGGGGAGAGGGAGGCAATTAGAGGACCTGCAGCGCGCGTCGGTAGTACGCGGTCCGCTCAGACAGCCCGTTGAAACCACCGTTGATGCGCCGGGTGACCTCGCGGAAGTTGCCCTGATCTGCGAGTCGGTTCAGCCCACGGCTGCTCCAGAACCACCCCGCCGTGCGGAAGCCCACGCTGGGCTGCGCCGCCATCTTCGGCTTGCGCTCCAGCGGCAGCCCCAGCGCCCGCCCCGCCGCCCGGTAGTTGCTGCGCCCGGTCAGCTGAATCGGCCCGCGGCCCTTGTAGCGAACGCCGTCACCCGGGTGCGTGTTGCCGAGGTCGGTGCGCCCCTCGTACGCCGCGCCTGAGGCGATCTCCTCGAAGTACCGCAGCTGCACGCTCTCGTGCGCGAGCTGCGCCAGGAACATCGCCTTGCGCTGCCGGGTGTCGATCTTCGCCTCGGCCATCGCGCGGTTGAGCAGCGGCAGGTAGCTGCGCGCCTTCGACATCGGCAGGCTGGGCATGATCCGGTGCAGCTGACCGAGCGTCACGCCCTTCGTCAGCGCCTTCATCTTCGCCAGCTGGTTCGTGCCGATCACCCCGTCGACCTTCGAGTGCTGCTGCCGCTCGAACGCCTTGACTGCCTTGAGGGTGCTGCGATCGAACAGCCCGTCGATCTTCCCGGGGTTGAAGCCGAGCTGCTTGAGCAGCTTCTCGCTGGCCTTCACCGCCCCGCTCCGCTCACCCAACGCCTGCGCCGGCGCGGCCTTCGAGTTGGTGAGGATGAAGCTCTTCTGCAGCGCCTTCCAGGTCTTCGCGTTCACCTCGCCGGTCGGCTCCAGCTTCGACTTCTTCTGGAACGCCTTGAGCGCGCCCAGGGTGCGCTCGTCGAACGCGCCACCCACGTGAGCGGGATCGAACCCGGCCGCCTTGAGGTGCTTCTGCAGGTTGCTCACGTGCGCGCCCGTCGAGCCCAGGCCGAAGCCGTCGGCCGCCTTCTGCGCGGTGGTGCGATCGACGCGGGTCTGCGCCTTCGAGGGCGCCACCCGGCGGCGCTCCGGCGGGTGCGAGAGCGAACCCGCCGCGCGACGCAACGCCTGGCGCGCCTTGCGATCGAGCCAGCCCACGCCGTCCTTGAGCTCTTTCTGATCGGCGCGGAACGCCTTCACGGCCTCGGCGGTGTCACGCCCGAAGATCCCATCGGCCTTTCCCGGCGTGTAGCCCAGCCGCGCGAGCCGTCGCTCCAGCACCTGAATGTCCGTCGACTTCTGGCCCACCGACACGAAGAGATCGCGGCCGTGCTTCTTCACCCGCTCGGCGGTGGCGGTGAGCTTCTCGCTGGTGGGCGCATCGAGCAGGCCGCTGGGCGCCAGGCCCCACGCCGTCTGAAATTCCTTCACCGCGTTGGTGAGCGCGGGCGTCTCGACGCCATCGACCTTCCCGGGGTTGAAGCCGATGCGCTTGAGCAGCGTCTCGGCCCTGCGGATGGACGGAGTGATGGTGGGCATGGCCAATTTTCGGCCTGCGTTCCGCTCGACTCCTGCGAAGCGCTGTCAACGCACGCTGCAATTCCGGGCGGATTTCGACGCGGATTTCGCGGTGAATTACTTCCCGGCGTCGGGCTGTACGAAGGGCTCGTCGCGCAGCGGGTACTTCGAGGCGTCGGGCAGATCGTAGTGCCACCACTCCA
>VFKJ01000057.1 GCA_009885595.1 Myxococcales bacterium
AGTCGGCGATGGGCGCGGGGTAGAGGTTCTGCGACGAGTCGCCCGCGGAGCGCTTCCAGCCGAAGCGGCCATCGGTGCGGTAGCTCACCACCACCGCGTTATCCGCGCCGAAGGCGCCAGCGACGGTGGTGATCTGCCCTGCCGCCGCGTCAGACACGGTGTACGCCGTGCCTTCGAGCCGGTTGCTCAGGGTGACCTCCTGCAGCGAGCTGCCCGAAGGGTGCGCGTAGCGCAACGGGGTGGTGAACCACACCCGGTCGTTGGCCCCCAGGTCGACGCCGCTCACGTCGTCGGTGGTCTGGATGCGGCCGATCTGCGCGTACTCCTCGTTGGCCTGGCCGAGCTCGAAGCCCACCCGGTCGCCCACGGCGAGGCCTGCGTTGGTCGCCGCGTCCAGCACCACGAAGCGCTGCAGGTCGGCGGAGGCGGCGCCCAGGGTGGCGGGCGTGCCCACCAGCGCGGTGCGCTCCATCACCACCTGGCGACCCCAGTACAGCGGGAGGTTGCCTACGGTGAAGACGTCAGCCCCGCCCGTCGAGGCGCCCACGCGCTCGAAGGAGAGGTCGAGGGGCACCTTCAAGGTGTAGCTCGCCGCAGGCGGGATCACCTCGAGGTACCAGCGATCGTCGACCGCGAAGGCGGTGGTGCCCGTGGTGACGGTGAAGGTCACTCCGTCGTAGGTCACCGGCGCGCCCACGGCCTGGCCGGTCAGCGGCGCAGACACCGAGCCGCGCACGTCGAAGGTGGTGGCGCTGGTGAAGACCACGGCCAACACCTGCGCGACCGCGCCCGCTGCCACCGTGGCGCCGCTGATGGTGCCGCTGCCGGTGAAGGGCGAGCCCTTGCGGAAGGCGAAGTCGATCGGGTTGCCGTTGGGGATGATGATCTGCCGGTTGGTGGTGGGGCCGACCACGATGATCTGCAGGCGGGAGAGCGACATCACCGGGATGCCCGCGTCGGCGTCGTTGGTCACCGAGAAGGTCACCTCGAACGGATCGCCGGGGGCGAAGTTGCCGCCTGCGCCGCTGCCCGGGGTAAGCCCCGAGAGGTTCAGGTTGACCCCGGTGTTGAGGGCCGGGTTCTCGTAGGGGTGGAGGTGGGCGGCGCGCACGGGGTACGGGCCGGCAGGGCTGTGGCAGATGCTGCAGTTGTCGTCGCTGAGCATCTGGGCGTGGCCACCCGTGGCGCCCGGCAGGGAGAAGTCGATCTGGTCGTGGCAGGAGCCGCACGCCTGGCGGGTGATGGCGGTCTCGTAGAAGTCCCCCTGGGCCGGGGCCACGCCGCCGTCGAGGTTGTTGGGAACGCCGTGGCACTTGATGCAGGCCACCGCGCCGGTGCGCACCTTGTCGTTCTTGTACTTCGCCGCGGGGGTGAGGGCCGCCCAGCCGGTGTCGCGGGGCATGAAGCCGTTGCCGGCCGCGCCGGTGTAGGTGGTGCCGGCGGTGTCGAAGAGGAACGCCGCGTACACGCTGGGGAAGACGGGGAAGGCCACCTCGGTGAAGTCGATCACCGAGTTGTTGTAGCCGACGATCTTGTACGGCTTGGAGGCGGCCGCGTAGTCAGGCGCGCCGGTCGAAGTGACGCCCACGCCCACCACGGAGGGAAGGTGCGCGGCATTGTGGATCTTGTGCACCATCACCTTGAAGTCGATGCTGACGCCGGGCGTGCCGCCCGCGGCGCTGGCCAGGTTCCTGTCCTCGGCGCCGGCCGTGTGGCAGGTGAGGCAGACGGTCAGGTCGTTGCGCGAGCCACCGTGGGCGCGCAGCTGGGTGTGGCACTGCTCGCAGTTGGCCTCGCCGACGACCTCGCGCTTCACCAGGGTGGTGGCGCCGCCGAAGAGGAAGTCGAAGGTGGCGTTGCCGGTGTCGCGGTAGCTGACGCCCTCGATGGTGAAGTTCTGGTACGCCTGCAGGGCCACCGTGTAGGTGCCGTCGATCAGCGGCAGCCCGGCCCACTCGCCCGCGCCCGCGTCGAAGAAGGGCGTGTCATTGAGCGGGGGGAGGAAGTTGGCGGGGATCGCCGTGGCGAAGGTGTAGGTGAAGGTTCCATCGAGGTTGTCCACCGTTCGGGCCAGCACGTCGCTCTGCGAGGCGATCACCCGCTGGTAGTTCGAGGTGGGGCCCGACAGGTAGATGGCGGCGGCGTTCAGCTCGCTCAGCGCGATGCGCGCGCCGTTCTTTCGCCGCGCGGTGAAGGTGACGCTGGCCGTGTCTCCCGAGCGGAGGTTGCCGCCGGCGCCGCTGCCACCGGTGACCCGGGTGATGGTGAGCACCACGCCCGGCAGGTTGTCCCAGCGGGTCAAGATGCTCGCGCCGTTGACCCCGTTGGTGCCGTTGGTGACGTTGATGCTCGTGCCGTCGTTGCAGCTGATCAGCCGGCCCCCATCGGTGGCGGAGATCGAGCAGGCGGTGCCGCTGGGGAGGTCGGCCGAGGTGCCGTCGGCGCAGGTGACCACCCGCCCCCCGTCGGTCTTGGTCGCGATGGTGCAGCCCAGCCCGGCGTCGCCGCTGGTGCCGTCGGTCCCGTCGGTGCCATTGAGCACGGTGACCGTGGTGCCGTCGGTACACGTGATGGTGGCCGACCCGTCACCGTTGTCGGCGACGGTGCAGGAAGTCCCCTTCTCTCCGGCCGGGCCCTGACAGCTGAAAAAGACGAGGGACAGCCCCACGATTGCCGATCTGATTGGATGCACGGTCGGACCCTTAGCAAGGCGCATACCCTTGGCGCGCTCTCTTTTCCGCCACTTGTCCTCCGCGAACACCGAAGTCGGCAGCGCAAGTTCTGCGATTTCCCTGCAGCATCTGCCGGCCGCGGAGGGCTGCTGTCCGCAAAATCAAAGGGGCAGCCGCGTGAGCGGCCGCCCCTCTGATGAAGCCGGCGAACCGGCATCACCTCACGTCACGGTGTGAGCGAGATCTCGCTGACCGAGATGATGCCGCGCGTCGCGTGCTTGTTCTCGAGATCGCGGTGGCAGCCGGCGCACTGCTCGGTCGGCCCACCAGACCCCGGGTTTGCAGCCGCGTCGAGCAGGGCCTGGCGACCCACACCCGCGAACATCGACGGCGGGAAGCCGAAGTTGTAGGCGTGCGAGCGCTTGTAGTACTGCTCGAGCGGATCGCTTGACTGGTGGCAGCTCATGCACGAGGCGGCGCTCGGGCCGATGAGCGTGTCGTCGAGGAGGTTGCTCCAGGCGGCGCCTGGGCCCGCGCCCGGGTCGAGGGTGAGAGCCACGGCCTTTCGCGGATCCGGCGGCTCGCTCACGCTGCCCGGAAGGTGGCAGGCGCTGCAATCCGCCAGGTGACGGGGGTACTTGACCTCGACGAAGTTGTGCTTGTGGGCATACGGCGTGGTGCAGTTGCTGTAGCGCGGGATGCCACCGTCCGAGGCGATCGCCGTCGCCCCGAACACCGGGCGACAGTTGACGCCGTCACCCGTCGCGTCGGTGGTGGGCCAGTTCGGGGTGTTGGCGAGCGCCTCCTTGCTGCCGAAGAAGTAGATGCCCTGCCCGCGGTAGAACACGATCGGCTTGCCCGTCTCACCCGACGAGTGGATCGAGTGGATCATGTTGCGCAGATCGTAGGACTCGCCGGACTTGCCGTCGTACGTCACCGACGAGTTCACCCCGAAGAGGTCGACGCGGGCGTTCTTCTCGTTGGCCGCCGGGTTGTGGCACATCTCGCACAGGTCGATGCTGTCGATGCGGTTGCCGCCGTGCTGGTACATGCTGCCCTCGTGGCAGGTGGAACAGCGAGCCATGTCGCCCACGTTGCGACGCTTGAGATCAGCTGCAGCCTCGGCGCCGGTCGCGGGCACGAATTCCCACACCGGAGAAGCAGAGCGGACCTGGATGACTTCGGCGTTGGTGCCGATGCCGGGCGTGAAGCGGATCTGCGGCTTGCCCTGGATCGCCACGATGCCGAGCGTCGCGGTGGTGGTGTGGAGCGGGACCGTGGTGGTCGCGATGTTGGCCGCGCAGGCCGTGTTCGTTGCCGTCACGTTCACCGCGCTGGCCGGCTGGCCAGGCGACGTGCCCTGTCCCGCGTTGACCCAGTCGTTGCCCTGAGCGTAGGCGCGCAGGATCGACAGGTTGCTCGCGACCGCGCCCGTGGCGGCGTTGGCCGCCGCCCCGAAGAAGACCGGGCCCACGGCGAAGTCGGCGTTGCAGGGGTCGACGGCCGTCCACACGTTCGAGACGAGCTGCTCGGCTCTCCAGGTGATCAGCAGGTTCGAGCCCGAGACCTGGGTGCCGGTGGCCGTCAGGCGCACGGTCTTGCCGAGCTCGACCGACTGGTCGTCGCCGTCCCAGATGAGGCCGGCGCGCGGAGTGCGCAGCCCGTTGTGGAACGAGGTCGCCGTGGTCTTCGAAGCGGCGACGCCGCCCGTCGCGTGGCAGGACTGGGTGCAGGTGGTCGCCGTCGCGGTCGCCGCCTGGATGCCGGTGTGCAGGCTGAGGATGGTGCTGTCCATGCCGAAGCCGTTCCAGTTCTGGTGGCACGACATGCACAGGGCCCACGACGGAGGCGCCGAGTTCACCCGCGCCAGCCCGGCAGCCGTGTTGTGGCACGTGCTGCAGTTGTTCGGGTAGCTGGGGAAGCCCACCGAGAAGGTGCTGGTGAGGGTGGGCAAACCACCGTCGGCGTTGGCCGAGACCGAGCGAACGTAGGTCTCAGGAGGCGCGGTGACGTTCACCCACTGCTCAGGCAGCGGGCCGTTGACGGTGCTGCTGAGGCGGTCCGGATCGAGCCGGAGCGCC
>VFKJ01000712.1 GCA_009885595.1 Myxococcales bacterium
GGCCGACGGGCTCGCCGACGTGGTGGTCGGCACGACGGCGGGCGTGGACGTCTTCCCGGGCACCGGCACCCGCCGCTTCGGCGCGCGCACCAGCGTGGTGCTCAACCAGAACAACGCCCCGGTGTCGGCGGTGCTGGTGACGAACGTCGACGGCGATCGCGCGGCGGACGTGGTCATGATGCACAACACGTCGTCGCCGTACCTCCGCGTCTTCCGCAACCAGGCTGGCGTCTTGAACACCACGCCGACGTCAACCCAGACCACGCCGTATGGCGCGCGCCTCCGCGCGGCCGACCTCAATGGTGACGGCCGCGTCGACCTCCTCATGTCCAACGCGCTCTTCGTCGGCGACGGCTCGGGAGGCTTCGCGGCCGCCCAGGCGTCGTCGTGGCTGAGCACCGACTTCGAGCTCGCCGACGTCAACGGAGACGGGAAGGCCGACGTCCTCGACCAGCGGAGCTCGCTCATCCTGGTGCAGCAACAGGGCCCCGCCGGCGGCCTCGGCGCGACCGTGAGCTGGGGCGTGTCGTTCCCCCCGTCGGTGTTGCTGCCCGGTCACCTCGACGCCGACGGCTACCAGGACCTCGTGGTGTCGAGCATGCCGGGAAACCAGCTCTGGTCGATCCCCGGCGAGTGCCGCTAACCGCGGCGCGCTGCTGGTTCACTCAACTGTGGACCGAGGCCTGAATCGCCTTCCACCACTGAGCACCCGTCACCACGTCGGGGCGCCGCTTGCGAGTCCCCTCGAGAACGAAGAGCACGGGTTGGGCGCTGGCGTTCGCGAGCGCAGGGCACCGTGCGATCTTGTCAGCCAACTCGGCCAGCACCCGATCGACTTCGCGATCCGTCAGCTTCAACTTCACCTCGCCCGCGAGAACCCGCTTCGAATCGCTGGCGGAAGGGGCCACGACGTCGAGTTCGACGGGTGCTCCATCGATCCCCCGACCCCACCAACGGTCGCCGCTCGCCCACTTCGCTCCATCGATCGTCAGGACTGACAGCGTCGCTCGAACGAGCTCTTCCCACGCCTCGCCCAGGTGCTGGGGCCAGCGCGCGGCCACGCTTCGGTGGACGAAGTCGAAGTCTCCCCGCTCGAGGCGACTTCGATTGGGTTCGACGAAACGGAACCAGGTCCGCAGGAAGGGATCGGCGACGCGGTACAGGCTTCGCTTTCCGTCGCGCGCGCTCTCACCCCACGGCACCTCGCGGGCGACCAGGCCCAGGTCGAGCAGCCTCGCCAATGGCCGCGCGAGCGTCGTGACCGGCACTCCCACGCGAGCGGCGATCTCACTCGCACGAGTCGCACCGCCAGCAACCAGGCCGAGCACCGACGAGGCTCGGGCTGCGTCGTCGAGCTCGTCGAACAGCAGACGCCGCGGCTCGTCGTGCAGTACCCCAAGCGGGTCGAGCGCCAGCGCGTTGAAGGCGAGGGTGAGGGTCTCGAACTCGCGCGCCAGCTCCCAATAGCGCGGGACCCCGCCAAACATCGACCACGCCTCGACCGCAGCGCGGGGGGTGCGCACCCCCAGTCCCTGCCGCAGCCAGCCGATGGGCAGCGGCTTCACCTTCAGCAGTTCCTGCGCTCGGCCGAAGAGCGGCGCCGCGCCGTCGAGCACCAGCCCGTGCATCATGCGTTGTGAAGATCCAGCGAGGACGACGTGGGTATTCCGCTTTCGTGCGTCGAGCAGCTTCTGCAGCACGCTGGGCAACTCGGGCGCCGCCCGCACCAGGGAGGGGAGCTCGTCGATCGCCAGGACCGCGCCTGCAGGAACTTCGCGAAAGTACCGCTCGAGGAGCGCCGACCAGTCCGGATAGCGAACGTCTGCGAAGCCCTCGATCAGCTGCGAGATCTCGCGGGCCGCAGCCTCTCGCTGGACCGCCGAGTCGCCCTCGTCGCCGACGAAGTACACGGCCTTCAGGCCGGTGAGCGCCTCCTGGATCAAGCGGGACTTCCCAAGGCGCCGGCGACCGTAGAGCACGGCGAGGCCGGGTGAACGGCCGTCGAACACTCTGCGGAGACGAGCGAGTTCTGAGCGCCGGTCGAGGAAGGGGAAACGCACCCATAAACTATGCAACCAACGCATTATGTTGGCAATGCATAGTTGTCCCAGCCCGCTGGGAAGAGCCCGCCCGGCGCACGCCATCGGCGGTGCCGGTGTGAGTCTGACGCACCGTCGCGCGGGGCGCGGGCGCCGAGGTGAGTGGACAGGTCGCGGGCAGCGGCGCGGTCGCCTTTGCCCTCAGTCCGTCGCCCAGGTGAGCTCACAATCGCCAGTTTCCGCTGGTACCCTCGCGGCCGTGCGTTCTGCCTCGTGGTTGTGGTGTCTGGGTGTGATGGCCTGCAGCGCTCCGCCGCCGGGCGTTGACGGGGGGAGCGAGCCGGACTCCGGGCGCGTCGAAAGCGACGCTGGCGTGAGCCCCGATTCCGGCGTCGCTCCCGACGCCGGTGGGTCCGACGCGGGCGGGCCGGTCGATGCGGGCGGCATCCCTGACGCCGGGGCGACGAGCGACGCCGGCTGGCTGCGCCTGGGGCCGGGGACGTCATGGCAGTGGCAGCTCACCGGCACCATCGACACCACGGTCGACGCGGGCGTATTCGATCTCGATCTCTTCGAAACGCCTCAGGCGACCATCGACGCGCTGCACGCCTCGGGGCGCAAGGTCATCTGCTACTTCGACACGGCCTACGAGCCGAACCGGCCTGATTCCACCCAGCTCGCGCCGTACCGGGGGAACCCGCTGCAGGGCTGGCCCGGGCAGTACTGGCTCGACTTCCGGCAGCCCGCGGTGCGCGCGGTGATGGCGGCGCGCCTCGACCTGGCGGTCAGCAAGCGCTGCGACGCGGTGGAGCCTGACGACGTCGACGCCATCGACAACATGCCGGGCTTCCCGTTGACCAACGCGGACCAGCTCGACTTCTGCCGCTTCCTCTCCCGCGAGGCGCACTCGCGAGCGCTCGGGGTCGCGCTCAAGAACGACCTCGCCCAGGTCGCCGACCTCGTCGCCGACTTCGACTTCGCCGTGAACGAGGAGTGTTTCCAGTACAACGAGTGCGACCAGCTGCTGCCCTTCATCCAGGCAGGGAAGGCCGTGCTGCAGGTGGAATACACGGCGGGCGACCTCGAGACGAAGGCGGGGCAGATCTGCCCGGGCGCCAATGCGCTGAACTTCGACACGTTGATCAAGCACCTCGACCTCGGCGTGCCGCGCCGGCCGTGCCGATGATGAAGACGCCGCTCTGCTGTCGGCGCCAGCGAAGCGCCGTCAGCTCCAGCGCGCGCACGAGACGTGGGCGCGGAGCGTCTCATCGACGGTGAGGAGTGAGGCGCCGGCCGCGAGCGCGTGCGCGGCGATGAGTCGGTCGTAGGGGTCGCGGGTGAAGCTGAGGTCGAGCGCCCGGTCGGTGGCCTCAGCCAGGGCGGCGGTGTGAAGGAGGACGTCATGGTCCTCGGCCAGGCGCTCCGCGCGAACGTCTCGTGCGCGCGCTGGAGCTGACGGCGCTTCGCCGGCGCCGACAGCAGAGCGGCGTCTTCATCATCGGCA
>VFKJ01000910.1 GCA_009885595.1 Myxococcales bacterium
CGCGCACTACGTGCCCGAGCTCGCGTGATGACCGCGAGATCTGTCCCCCTCTCCCCCGCGGGGGAGAGGGTCGGGGAGAGGGCGTACCAATGAAGGCGATGGTCCTCTGCGCGGGCCTCGGCACGCGCCTCCGTCCGCTGACCAACCGCTGGCCCAAGCCCGCGATGCCGCTGCTGGCGGGCCCGCTCTTCCGCTACTCGGTCGCCACCCTCACGCGCGCGGGCATCACGAACATCGGCATCAACACCCATCACCTCCCGCAGGTGATGGAGGCCACCGCGCGCCGCGAGCTCGACTCGTTGGTCGTCTCCCACGAAGCCGGCGAAATCCAGGGCACCGGCGGCGGCATCCGCGGCCTGAAGGACTTCCTGCGCGACGGCGACTTCGTGGTGCTCAACGGCGACGTGTTGTTCTCCGTCGATCTGAAGCCGGTGCTCGAGGCCCATCGCGCGAGCGGCGCCGCGGCCACCATGGTGCTGCTGCCCATGCCCGAGGGCGAGACCTACAACGCCGTCGAGCTGGACGGCTCGCAGGCGGTGCGGCGCATCGCCGGCAAGGGCCCGGGCGGCGACCGGCTCACCAACTGGCACTTCACCGGCGTGCACGTGATGACGCCCGCGGTGTTCGACTTCATGGCGCCCAGCGGCGCCGAAGACATCAACCGCGACGTCTACGTGCGCATGATGGAGAAGGGCCTCACCGTCCGCGGCCAGGTGCTGCAGTCCAAAGACGTCTACTGGTCCGACCTGGGAACGCCGCAGCGCTACGCCGCCACGCACCAGCAGTTGCTCTTCAACCAGGTGCCGCTCGCGTCGTTCGGCGACCGCGGCCCCTTCGCAGGTCACCCCCGCGGCGAGGGCAACTTCTGGAAGCACCCGACCGCGCAGCTCGACGCCGACGTGAAGGTCGCAGGTCCCGCGTTCTTCGGAGAGGGCTGCGTGGTGGCAGCGGGCGTGCGCCTGGGCGCGGCGGTCTCCATCGGGCGCGGCGCGAAGGTGGGGCAGGGCGCTCGGCTCAACCGCGTCGCGGTGCTCGACGGCGCGGTGGTGCCCGCGGGCGCGTCCTTGATGGATCAGCTGATCGGGCCCGGCGAGACCGTCTCCAGCGTCTAGCGGCGGTACTGCGCCAGCACGCAGGTGACGTTGTCGTTGCCGCCGTTCGCGTTGGCGGCGTCGATCAGCTGCGCGCACGCCTTGTCGAGATCGGGCTGGCTCTGCAGGATCTGCTCAATCTGCTTGTCGGGCACCATGCCGGACAGGCCATCGGAGCAGAGCAGGAAGATGTCGCCGTCTTTCGGTTCGACCCGGTTGATGTCGACGGTGACGGTGTCTTTCATTCCCAGCGCGCGAACGATCACGTTCTTGTGCGGGAAGGCCTCGATCTCCTCGGGCGTGAGCTTCTTCGCCTTGAGGTAGTCGTTGAGCAGCGAGTGATCTTCGGTCACCTGCCGCAGGGTGTTCTCGCGGAAGAAGTAGACCCGGCTGTCGCCCACGTGCCCGACCACCACTTCGCTGTCCTTCGCGAAGTAGACGGTGACGATCGTGGTGCCCATGCCCTTGTACTTGGTCTCCGAGGACGCCTTCTCGAAGATGCGCATGTTCGCGAGCTTCACGCCCGTGGCCAGGCGGTTCTCGTCATAGTTCTTCTGCTTGTCCATCTTGTACGGCCAGGTGATCTCGAGATCCTGGCTCGTCATGCGGAAGAACTCGGCGACCTCTTCGACGGCGATCTGCGAGGCCACTTCGCCCGAAGAGTGACCGCCCATGCCGTCGGCCACCACGAACAGACGCTCCTCCGGCAACAACAGGAGGTTGTCCTCGTTGTGGTTTCTTTTCATTCCGACGTGGGTCTGGCCGGACACTTCGATTTTCATGGGCGTCGCGAGGCTCAAGGAAGAGGCAGACTGAAGCAAACCACCAGAGCCGCGTAAAGCGACTTCACGACCTCGGCTCGAAGGAAAGCCGGTCTCCCGCCTTCGTTTGGCTGGCGGCGGCGGTGCCTGCGGGAAGTTCCAACACCGACTTTGCCCCCCAAAACACCTTGCTCATCCGCCAGGGGGGCATCGCGTGGCAGATCTCTACTACTTGCTCGGCGGCGTCGAGGAAAACCGCGTCGATGGGGATCTTCATGAAGAAGGTGTGAATGCTGTTGCAGGGCGCGATGTGCAGCGCGTGCCCCACCGGGAGCTCAGGCACCCCCATCAGGCCCTTGAAGCGCTGCAGGAAGCTGTCGGCCCGCGCGGCCTGGTCGGCGAGCGGCGTGTTGCGTGTCAGGTTCATCACGCGGTAGCGCATGGGCCGTGCAGCCTAGTCCCGCGCTCCCCTCCTTGGCTCGACCCTTCACCCTCGTGCTGGTCTCGCCGCAGATCCCTCCCAATACCGGCAACGTGGCGCGGCTGTGCGCCGTGACCGGCTGCAAGCTGGTGCTGATCGAGCCGCTGGGCTTCTCCATCTCTGACAAAGAGCTCAAGCGCGCCGGCCTCGATTATTGGGACAAGGTGTTCCTCAAGCTCTACCCGGGCTGGCAGGCCTACCTCGACGACACCCAGGGCGCCCGGCGTTGGCTCTTCACCGCGCGCGCCGGCCTGGGCATGTGGGATGTGCGCTTCGAGCCGGGCGATCACCTCGTCTTCGGCGCCGAGCCGACGGGCCTCGCCCCCGAGATCCTCGAAGGTGGGCAGGGCACCAAGCTCAGCATCCCCATGCTCGAAGACAGGCGCTCCCTCAACTTATCGACCGCGGTGGGGATCGCCACGTTCGAGGCGTTGCGGCAGGTTCGAGGGTAGGCTCGCCCGGCAATGGGCAACCCGCAGGTGGTTGAAGCGCTGTACCGCGCCTATCTCGATCGCGCGACCGGCTGGCTGACGTGTACCGCCCACGGACGCGAGACACGGATCCCTTTCCGGGACGGCAGCGTGGTCGGCTCGTCGCTCGGCTCCGGCTTTGGGTGGCAGGGCACCGTGCCGGCGCTGGTGCAGCGCGGCCGGCTGGGGCTGGCGCAGCTCGACGCCCTCTGGGCCCGCGGGGAAGCCTCGGCGGTCGACGCGGATACCCTCGATGAGCTCGGCGTGGCGCCCGCCGAGGCGGAGTCGGCGCGGGTGCTGGCCAGCATTCGGGAGACGGTGCGCTTCGCGCAGGGCGTTCGTTTCGAGGCAGGCGAAGTCGGCAGTGGAGATCTCGTCAGCGGCGCCCGGGTGGTCCGGGAGGCGTGGGCCACCCTCGCGCCCGCGGACGCCGAGCCTGCCTGGTTCAAGCTCGCCGACGTGAGCGCCGCGGCGGTGTGGGAGCCCACCGAAGAGGATGCCCGCTGGCTCGAGACCTTCTCCGAGTGGAAACAGCCCACCGGAGCGAACGCCCACCAGCGCGCGCTGCTCGAGGTGCTCACGCGCAGTGGCGTGCTCGACTCGGTGCCGGCAGAGGAGATGCGCCGGCGGGAGGAAGAGCGGCTCCGGAAGGAAGAAGAAGAGCGCGCGCGCATCGAGGAAGAGGCCCGGCTGCGGCGAGAGGCTGAGGAAGAGGCCCTGCGCCAGGCTGCCCAGGAGCAGGCGCGAAAGGAGGCCGAAGAGGCGGCGCGGCTCGCGGCCGAAGAGGCGGCGCGGCTCGCGGCTGAAGAGGCGGCTCGCCTGGCCGCGGAAGAAGCGGCTCGCCTCGCTGCGGAGGAAGCGGCGCGCCTGGCGGCGGAGGAAGCGGCGCGCCTGGCGGCCGAGGAAGCGGCGCGGCTGGCGGCCGAAGAAGCGGCGCGGCTGGCGGCCGAGGAAGCGGCGCGTCTCGCGGCGGAAGAGGCAGAGCGGCTGGCGGCTGAAGAAGCGGCGCACCGGGCCGCGGCGGAAGCGGCCCGCCGGGCAGAGGAGGAAGAAGCTTCGCGTCTCGCGCACGCTGTGGCCGCTCGGCTCGCAACCGAGAGGGCGGAGCGCCTGGCGGCGGAAGAAGCGGCGCGCCTCGCTGCCGAAGAGGCGGCACGTCTGGCGGTTGAGGAAGAAGCGCGCCTGGCGGCCGAAGAGGCAGCCCGTGTCGCGGCAGAAGAAGCGCGTCGCGAGGCCGAGGAACAGGCCCGTCTGGCCGCTGAGGAGCAGGCTCGCCTCGCAGCCGAAGAGCAGGCTCGTCTGGCTGC
>VFKJ01000262.1 GCA_009885595.1 Myxococcales bacterium
CGCTGCCGGCCGACTGCGACGACACCGACCCTGCCGTCAACCCCGGCGCCACCGAGGTGTGCACCAACGGCCGCGACGACGACTGCGACCAGGCCGCCGACTGCAGCCAGGCCTCGTGCGACCAGCAGGCGTGCGCTGGCAACGGGCGCTGCATGGCAGGCATCTGCGTGCAGGCCGTGGAGAGCACCTGCGACGACGGGTTCGATAACGATGGCGACTCCCGGACCGATTGTCTGGACCCGGACTGCACGGGCAGCGCCTGTTCGGACGACGATGGCTGCTCCACCGGTGACACGTGCGTTTCGGACGGCGGCTGCGAGAGCACGGGCACCCAGGCCTGCACGGCGGGAGCCACCTGCTTCAGCGCAACGGGTACCTGCGCCACCGACGGCGGCACGAACTTCGTGTGCGTCTATTCGCCGACGACGGTGGGCTGCGACGATGGCCTCGCCTGTACCACCGGCGACGTCTGCGGCGGCGGCGTGTGCACCGGCGGCGCCCCCGTGACGTGCGGAGCTGCGGCGGTCTGCCGCGCCACTCCCGCCTGTGCTGAGCCGAGCGGGACCTGCGTGTCCCCTCCTCTGGCCGCGGGCACGGGCACCTGCACCGACGGCGACACCTGCACCGTCAACGACGCGTGCGACGGCGACGGCGGCTGCGCAGGGACGCGGGTGAGCTGTCCACCGCCCAGCCAATGCCATCAGGACACCGGAACCTGCGCCGTCGACGGCGGCTGCCAGTTCACCGCGCGCACGGGCCAGAGCTGCGACGCCGGTACTGGTGCGGCCGCCACCTGCAACAGCGCCTTCGGCTGCGTCATCGTGCCGCGCTTCCCCTACACGCCCACCAACTTCACCGAGGCCCAGATGGTGCCTGCCGACGGCGGCGCAGCGCTGAACCTCGCTGGAAACGTCACCATCAACACCGACTCGGTCACGGTCACCGCGGGCACGCTCACGGTGCCGGCCTCGGTCGTCATCACCCCGGCTGGTGGCCAGCCGACCGTGCTCTTCACGGTCAACGGGTTGAGCGTCGGCGCGGGCTTCACGCTGACGCTCACCGGGTCGCGGCCCGCCATCTTCGCCTCGGTGGGGCCGATGACCATCGATGGCACCATCGACGCCCAGAACGGTGGCGGCACTTCGAGCGCCTGCGGCAACGGCGGCGCGGGAAACGACTCGGGCGGGGGAATCGGCGAGGGCGGCGCGGGCGGCGGCGGCTTCGGCTCGATCGGCGGCAACGGCGCGGCCTCGGGCGGTAATCCGGGCACTGGCGGCGCGATCAACGGCGACGTGACGCTCTTTCCCCTGCGCGGCGGCTGCAATGGAGGCACGACGTCGCCCGGAGGCACGCCTGGTGGGGCCGGCGGCGGCGCGCTTCAGCTCGCGT
This sequence comes from Myxococcales bacterium, assembly GCA_009885595.1. Taxonomy (GTDB): domain Bacteria; phylum Myxococcota; class Myxococcia; order Myxococcales; family Myxococcaceae; genus Archangium_A. The sequence goes on from VFKJ01000262.1 coordinate 1,390, forward strand.
CCACCGGGGCGCTCACGATCAACGGCCAGGTCGGCGCGGCGGGGCGCGGCGGTGCGGGCGCCACGCAGACGGCCCGGTCCGGCGGAGGCGGTGGCAGCGGCGGCGGGGTGCTGCTCGAAGGCGTCACGGTCGTGCTCAGCGCCACCGCTCGGGTCACGGCCAACGGAGGAGGCGGAGGAGAAGGCGGCGCGACCGGCGTCAGCGGCGCGGCAGGCCGGCTCACCGACGCCACCGCGGCGATCGGAGGCACCGGCGGCTCGGCCAACGCCGGCAACGGCGGCGCCGGCGCGGCAGGCAGCACGGCGGCGGGCCTGGGCACCGTGGGGAACAGCAACAACGACGGCTCCGGCGGCGGCGGCGGCGGCGTGGGTCGCATTCGCGTGCAGGCGATGACGTCATGCACCGTCGACGCGGCGGCCCTCTTCTCGCCCGCTGCGACGTCGAACGGCGCGACGGGGTGCCCGTAGCTCGCGCCGCGCTCCGTTCTGATCTCAGTGTGGAAACGATCCTCAGGAACCGCGGGAAAGCGATCGCGGGGATCGCGGGGAAGCGCGGGCTGAGCACCGGTGGCTCGCCGAGATCGCCTGAGGTGAAGCCGCGCTGGGCCGTGATCCTCCATGCGCTTGAGAGGACGAAGATTCGCAGCCCCGTCGCGAGGCCGCTCGATCAAGACCCCGAAGGACTGACTCAGTCGTAGGAGGACATGACGAAGTAGGGCGACGTCCCCGCGAGCGTGCGCATGGTCTGGAGCGCGCATCGAGGTCAAGCTCGTCGTCCCTCGCCCACCTGTGCCTCCCTAAGCCCGCTCCGACTGGCGC
>VFKJ01000147.1 GCA_009885595.1 Myxococcales bacterium
CCCACGACGCTCCGCCGCGCGGGGACTCGTCCAGCTGCGCGCGCGAGGTCAGCCCGAGCAGCGCGTGCAGCAGCCCTGAGTCTCGAACGTAGAGCTTCGGCGCCTTCACCTGGCGCTTGCTGATGTTCTCGTGCCACGGCTGGAGCTGCTGGATCACCAACGCGCCCTCGAGCTGATCTGCGTAGCGACGAGTGGTGGCGTCCGACACGCCCATGGAACGGCCCAGCTCGGACCAGTTCAGGATCTGGCCGTGCACGTGGGCGAGCATCGCCCAGAACCGCCGCAGCGTGGGCGCGGGGACCGACACGCCGAGGCCCGGGAGATCCCGCTCGAGGAACGTCTGAATGAAGTCGGTTCTCCACTCGAAGCTGTCCTCGTCGGAGGGCGCGGTGAAGGACGCAGGGAAGCCGCCTCGCAACCAGAGCCGCTCCAAACGCTTGGGGGTCACCTCCGAGAGCGACAGGCCCGCCAGTTCGAGAAACGCGACGCGGCCCGCGAGGGTCTCCGACTCTTGTCTGAGCAGCTCGGGGCTCGCGCTCCCCAACACCAGGAAGCGGGCCGGCCGCCTGGGCCGGTCCGCGAGGACCCTCAAGAGGGGGAAGAGCTCGGGCCTTCGCTGGATCTCGTCGAGCACGACCAGCCCCCTGAGCGGCTCGAGCGCCAGCTCCGGCTCGGCCAGCCTCGCGAGCGCGCTGGGCTGCTCGAGGTCGAAGGTGGTGACCGCGCCGCCCCTGAAGCTGGCGGCGACGTCACGAGCGAGCGTGGTCTTGCCCACCTGCCTCGGCCCCAGGATGGTCACCACCGGCGCCCGTCGAAGGAGCCGGAGAACCTCCTCGGTCAGCCCCGCGCGGACGATCTTCATGCTCGATCAATACCATGAAGATTCGATACATCATGTCGAATCTTCATGGTAGACAGACCACGGGGGTCCCGCGCTCACGACGCATCCGCGCCGTTGAGGACAAGGGGCCGCGGACCGCGTAGAGGGCGGGCCATGGCCACCCAGCTCCAGCTCTTCATGGAACGCGACGACGAGCTCTCCTTCATCCGCTTCCTCGAGCGCAACAACATGGAGGTCTACCCGCGCCGCGTCCCCGCCGATTGGGTGACCTTCAAGGCGAACGAGGCGAACTTCGACAAGCTGCCCGAAGAGGACGTGTACCTGGTGGCCGTCGACATCGGCCCCGCGCTGGTCGACAAGTTGAAGCGCGGCAAGGACAAGGGCCAGTGGCGCATCGACGAGGTCCGCTCGCCGGTGATCTTCTGGGAGCGCTGCAAGAAGAACGAGGAAGGCGAGCTGGTGGCAGGTCAGCTGTGGGCCGAGCTGGAGATCACCCAGCAGACCGGCCGCCGCGACCCCGCGCCCGAGCGCTTCAAGACGCTGTTCCGCGAGCTCGAGGAGTGGGTCAAGAAGACCTTCCGCAAGTCCCACCCCAAGGGGTTCTTCGTGGGGCCGAAGACCGCGAAGCTGGTGAACAAGCAGGGCCTCAAGCTGCGCGAGAACAAGTACTGGGGCCGGGAGATCGAAGTCCAGGGCGTGTAATTCGGGAACGTCGGACGGGCGCGCGGGGTTACTCTGGTCACCATGTCCTGGCTCGATACCCTCGAAGACATCCGCAAGAAGGACTTCACCAAGAGCCCGATGGCCAAGCGCGACGAGGCCGCTCGCGACGTGGTCAACATGGCGAGCTACGCCTGCGCGGTGGTGGCGGTCTCGCCCATTCCCTTCTCCGACGCGGTGCTGATGCTGCCGGTGCAGTCGGCGATGGTGGTGACGGTGGGCCACGTCTACGGGCGCAAGGTGACCGAGGCCGACGCGAAGAGCTTGATCGTCGAGCTCGCCGCGACCGCGGGCCTGGGCATGCTGGCGCGCCAGGGCATCAAGGCGCTCCTCCCGGTGTTCGGCGCGCTGCTCACCGTGCCCGCCGCCTTCGCGATGAACTGGGGCATCGGCCGGGTGGCGATGGAGTACTTCAGGAACCCGGGCCTGCCCGCCGAGCAGCTCAAGAAGATCTACGAGAACGCCAAGAAGGAAGGCGCCTCGATGTTCTCCCGGGAGCGCTTCGACATGTTCCGCAAGTCGAAGGCCGCGCCGAAGGTCGAGGACCCCGCGCCGAAGAAGAGGGCCGCCGCGAAGAAGAAGCCGAAGACCGCGGTGGAGAAGGTGATCGAAGGCGACTTCGCGAAGAAGCTGGGCAAGCACAAGGACGTGCGCGAGGCCTTCGACGGCGTCATCCACCTCGACGTCACTGGCGCCGGCGGCGGGAAGTGGACCGCGGATCTGACGAAGTCCTCGGAGTGGATCACCAAGGGTCACGAGGGCAAGCCGAAGCTCGTCATCCGCGCCGGCTCGAAGGACTTCATCGCGCTGCTCAAGGGCCAGAAGAACGCGAAGCTCGCGGTGATGTCGGGCGAGCTCTCGCTGGTGCCGATGGATCTCGACCTGGTGATGAAGCTGGGGCCGCTCTTCAGCTGAAGTGGCAGGCCCTTCAGAGTGACGGGTCGATGCCTCGAAGACCGCGTTGCGCTGAGCCCGGATCGCTGCATCGGAATGATGGGAGCCATCCCATCAGCGCGACGGTGGTCACG
>VFKJ01000790.1 GCA_009885595.1 Myxococcales bacterium
AAGGGAGCTGCAGCTCCACCCTGGCGCCAGGCGCCAGCTTCACCGGCTTCGGAAGGAGCGCTCCGCACCCCTGGCACTCGACCTTCGCGACGTAGTCCCCGGGAAAGACCGACTCGAAGGTGAACGTCCCGTCTGGAGCCACGGCTTCGCGCTCGCTCCCCAGCGCAGAGGTCAGCGAGACCGACGCGGCCTGAATTCCTGCCGGCAGCTGCACGCTCCCGTGGATCTGCCCCGCGCTCTGCATTCGAATCGAGGCCTCGGTGGTCTGGCCCGAGCTGGTGACGACCCGCACCTTCCCCACGCGCTGCTGGGCCTCGTTGGTGGCGCTGAGCAAGACGGACCCCGCGGGCACCTCCTCAATCCACCCTTCCTCGCCGGACACGCGCAGCTGATCGCCGAAGTACTCGCCCTCGAGCACTGCCTCGACGCGGCTCATTCCCTTCGCGCCTTCGAGGCGCAGGTGAATCCGCGCGGCGGGCGCGAGGGTGAGCGCAATGCGCCCCAGCGATCGCCGCACGCCCTTCACCTGCGCGCTGCGCCCCTGGCTCGACGCGGTCACCGTCATCACCGCGTCGGCGGGAAAGCCCACCCGCGCCACTCCATCCGCGTCCGCGGAGGAGGCCCACAGCCCTCCCTTGTCGTCCCTCACGGTGACGCTCGCGAAGGGAGCTGGCTGCCCGTCAGCCTCGAGCACGGCGACCTCGAAGTCCTCTTCCGGGGGCCCGAAGGTGAGCCGCATCGGTGTGGGCCGCTGCCCAGCCTCGAGCGTGACCGTCTTCATCCGCCCGGTCAGCGTGCAGCTCTTCATGTTCGTGTCCCAGCCCATCACCTGCCAGGTGCCCGGGCTGAGCAGGAGCGTGAGGCGGGAGCTGCTCACCGGCGCCGGCCGTTGGACGCGCTTTTGCGACGCGTTGGGCTCCATCGCCACCAGCATCACGTCGGAGGCGGGCGTGCAGCGCGTGCGATCGAGCTCCACCTCGAGCGCGACCGCGTCGAGCACCACCACCTTCACCTCGCAGGTGGCGCCTGCCAGCACCTTGACGTCGGTGGCACGCGAGAGCTCTTCCGGCGTGCGCATCGCCCGCACGAACGCCGCGCCCGGGGGCACGTCTTCGAAGGTGAACCGGCCCGCGGCGTCGCTCATCGCTTGCCGCTCGGGGAAGGCGTTGCGCAGCGAGCGCAGCGCGACGCGCAGGCTCAGCGGCGCACCGCTCGAGGTCTCCACCGTGCCCGTGACGCGGCCGAGTCGACCGAGCACGAGCTCGACGTGTGCCACTTCGCCATCCGTCACGAAGAAGCCGGTCTCGGCGGCGCGCATCAGCCCGCTCGCCTCGGCCTCGACGTCGTAGGTGCCGCGGGGGAAGCCGCGGATGCTCCATGTCCCGTCCGCGGCGGTGGTGGCCTGGCCGCAGGTCCCCTCCTCGTTGTGCGGACTGGCGGTGACCTGCGCGCCCGCCACCGGGACTCCGTCGTCGCGCTTCACCGTCCCCTCCAGCACGCCGCCCTTCCCCGAGAGCGTGACGCGGATCTGCGTGGTCGCCCCGGCGCGCACCAGCGCCACCTCCTTCGCCGAGCCCACGCGCTCCTCGTGCCACGCCGAGACGCGGTAGGGCCCGGGCATCCGCTCGACGGAGAACGTGCCGGTCGCGCCCGCCTCCAATGACTCGGTGCCCTCGCCCCCGACGACCACCACCAGCGCGTGGGCAGCGACCCCACCGTCTGGCAGCAGCACCACGCCTTCCAGGAACCCCGAGCGGCGAAAGCGCAGCTTCACCACCTCGTTGGCCGGCAGGTTGACGAGCACCGCGTCGGCGCGCCCGGTGCCTTCCGCTTCGCCCTGGAGCCGCCACCACCCGGCCGCGAGGTGATCGAAGCGAAAGTGCCCGCGCGCGTCGACGGGGGTCTCCCTCACCCCCGAAGGAGACGCACGTCGGCGCGTGGTGCGATCGCCCAGCGGCGTCGCGCGGATGTTCGCCGGCGCGACGGCACGTTCCTTCGCGTCGAGCGCCTGCCCGAGCAGCTCGAAGCCGCGCTCGAGTCGAACGTGCACCACCGTCACCCGCTCACCCGCAGGCCTCACCACGTCGAGGGTGGCGGCGGCGAACGGGTCCTTCGCCACCGAGAGCACGAAGGTGCCCAGGCCCGCGGGGATCGAGGCGAAGCCCCGCTCGTCGGTGCGGTGCAGGAGCGCAGGCTCCCAGGCAGCCCGCCAGTCTGAAGACAGCGGGCGCTGCTTCGAGAAGGTCAGCTGCGCCCCGGCCACCGGAACACCCTCGGCCGTCACGTTCACTTCCAGGACACCGTCCACGGCCGTTGCCTCGAGGAGCGCGACGCTCGCGTCCTCGACGGACCGCGCGGTCGTCACGCGGAGGTCGGAGCCGAGGTCGTCCGGGTCCTCGACGGCCGGAACGAGCGTGGCGCGCCCGCTCTGCGACCACCAACTGAGGAACACACTCATCACGACCA
>VFKJ01001195.1 GCA_009885595.1 Myxococcales bacterium
GTGCAGTACATCCTCGCCGGGCCCGACCTGAACGCGCTCACCACCGCGACCCCGCGCATCGTGGAGCGGATCAAGAAGGAAGTCCCCGGCGCGGTGGACGTCGACAGCACCCTGGTCTTGGGCAAGCCCGAGCTGGGGGTGTTCGTCGATCGCGAGCGCGCCGCGGACTTAGGGGTGCAGATCGTCGACGTGGCGCAGGCGCTCCAGTACCTGGTCGCCGGCCAGAAGGTGTCGACCTATTCAGAAGGCGGCGAACAGTACGAGGTGCGGCTGCGCGCGACCCCCGAGTACCGCAGCAGCGAAGACGCGCTGCGGATGATCACCGTGCCCAGCCGCAAGCTGGGCCTGGTCACCCTCGCAGACGTGGTGCAGATCAAGACCGGTTCCAGCCCGTCGGCGATTCTGCGCTACCAGCGGGAGCGCCAGGTCACCTTCATGGCCAACGCCGGCCCCGGGGCGTCGGAAGGCGGCATCGGCGAGGCGGTGAAGGTCATCCTCGACGAAGAGGTGCCCAAGCTGGGCAAGGGCTACACGGTGAAGGCGCAGGGCCAGACCAAGCTGATGAGGGAGACCGGCCTGTCCTTCATCTTCGGCCTGCTGGCGAGCTTCGTGTTCATGTACCTCATCCTCGCGGCGCAGTTCGAGTCGTGGCTGCACCCGGTCACCATTCTGATCTCGCTGCCGCTGACGCTGCCGTACGCGATCGCCTCGGTGATCCTCTTCGACCAGGCGCTCGACATGTACAGCTTCCTGGGCATCTTCGTGCTCTTCGGGGTGGTGAAGAAGAACGCCATTCTGCAGATCGATCACACCAACGGCCTGCGGGAGAAGGACGCCGACGAGGTGGAGCGCGCGCTCGACGAGGCCTGGAAGCACAAGACCGAGACGTCGCGCCGCAACGCCCTGCACGAGCTGCTGGACGACGTGGTGGGCCGGGAGCGGCTGGAGAACACCCTGCGCAAGGCCGACTTCTCGTACTACCCCTCGGTGGAGAAGGCGGTGCGCAAGGCCGCGCGCCTGGCCGCCATCCTCCGCGCGAACAAAGACCGGTTGCGCCCCATCTTGATGACCACCGCGGCCTTCGTGGCCGGCATGATTCCGCTCGTCACCGCGCGCGGCATCGGCTCGGGCTTCAACCGCGCCACCGCCGGCGTGGTGGTCGGCGGGCAGACGCTCTCGCTGGTGCTCACGCTGCTCGCGGTGCCGGTCGCGTATTCGTTCTTCGATGACATCGCGATGGCGGTGCGAAGGCGCAAGGTCCGCGACGTCGGCACCGCGACCGAGAACATCAACCCGCAGGACGTCGGCGTGGCGGAGGTGAGCAAGTGAAGCGCGTGA
>VFKJ01001084.1 GCA_009885595.1 Myxococcales bacterium
CGAGTACGGGGTGTACCGGCTCAACCTCGGGGCGGACCTCTATTACGCGTTCTTCCGCCCGCGCGAATACAAGGCTGGGTACGGCCTGAGGAACCCGCTGCTCAACAACAACGCGTTCTACGTAGGCGACACCTACGTGGTGGACGGCGGCGACTGGCTGGCCGGCACCATCTCGGTCGACGTGGTGCCGTTCCTGGGGCCGACCCGGGCGTCGATCGTCTCGGGCGGCAACCTGGAGAAAGCCAACGCCTTGCCCGGCATGTTGACGCTGACCGTCAGCTACACCCGCGTGCAGACCTTCCAGAGCGATTGGCAGAGCCAGTCGGCGCTGTGGGACTACGACCGCGAGAAGTACTGGCAGCCGGGCGCGAAGAACATCCTCAAGGCCACCGCCACCGTGTCGCTCCTGCGCGTGGGCCTGCCGCTGCAGGTGTACGCGCGCTACCAGTCGGGTGACTTGATCCCCGGCAGCTACACCCGCCCGGCCAACGTGTTCACTGCCGGCCTCCGGCTCGTCGCGAAGTTCTGGTGACTCACATGGTTGATCGAAACAAGAACGCGAGGCCCCCCGTTCATCCCGAGCGGAGTCGAGGGACGGGCCTTCGACTGTGGCTGATCGTGCTGGCGCTGGCCCCCGGCTGCGCCGCCACCTCGTTGCTCGGCTACAACATCGCGCCGGACTACCCCGACGACTCGGCGAAGGAATCGCTGCAGCTGCCGGGGCTCACTGCGCCGGTCTCGGTGCTCTTCGACGCGCAGGGGGTGCCCCACCTCGAGGCGCAGAACGTCACCGATCTCGCCCGCGCCTCGGGCTTCGTGCAGGGGCGCGCGCGCTTCTTCCAGATGGATCTGATGCGCCGCCTCGCTCGTGGCCGCCTGTCCGAGTTGATCGGCGAGCAGCCCCTCGCCTCAGCCACCACCGTCGAATACGACAAGGCGATGCGCGGCTGGCGCATCGAGCAGCGCGCCACCCAGAGCTACGGCCAGCTCGCGGCCGATCAGCAGGCCCTGGCGGTGGCGTTCTCGGAAGGCGTCAACGCCGCGGTCGCGAAGTGGAAGCCGCTGGAGTACCGCCTGGTGGGCGTCGAGCCAGAGCCCTGGCGCCCGGAAGACTGCCTGGCGGTCGGCCTGCTCAACGTCTGGAGCATCACCCACAACTACCAGCAGGAAGCCACCCGGCTGCTGCTCGCGATGTCCGTCGGCCTCGAGCGGATGGACGCGATCTACCCCGCAGAGCCGCTCTCCGGTGGCGGGCGCACGGTGGCCTCGACGGGCGCCCTGCTGGCCCTGCCGCCCAGCGTCGCCTCTGAGCTGAACGGCCTCTTCCCGATGAAGACCGCGCCCGCCGACCCGGCGCTGATCGGCCGCGCCACCGTCGACGTGCTCACCGTCACCGGCGCGTCCAACGCCTGGGCCGTCAGCGGCGAGCACACCCAGAGCGGCAAGCCGATGATCGCCAACGATCCGCACCTCTCGCACCTGCTGCCCGGGCTGCTCCTGCAGCTGCACCTGAAGGCGCCGGGGCTCGACGTCATCGGCGTCACCGTGCCCGGGCTGCCGTGGGTGATCGGCGGCCACAACGCCGACGTCGCCTGGTCGATGACCTCGACGATGGCCGACGTGGTCGACCTGGTGATCGAGAAGGAAGATCCTTCCCGGCCCGGCTTCGTGCTGCACGAGGGCGGCGACTGCGCGCTCACCACCCGCGAAGAGCTGGTGCGGGTGCGCGACGGCTCGGCCTTCCTCGAGAAGAAGCTGCCCGTTCGCGAGACCTGCAACGGCCCGCTCTACAACGATCTCCACCCCGAGCTGTTTCCGCCCGGCTCTCCGCTGGTCGCCATTCGGTGGAAGGTGGAAGGCGTGGAGCGCTCGTTCGAGGTGCTGCTCGAGCTTGATCGCGCGAAGTCGGTGGAAGACGTGGGCCGCGCGGTCTCGAAGCTGCCCTCGACCTGGAACACCTGGACCGTGGCCGACGCGCAGGGCCACATCGCCTCGTTTCCCTCGGGCGCGGTGCCCCTGCGGCCCCACCACCGGGGCACCTTTCCCGTGCCGGGCTGGTCCGCGAAGTACGAGTGGAACGACTTCGCCAGCGGCGATCGCCTGCCGCACGTCGTCGATCCCCCCGGGGGCATCGTCGCGCACGC
>VFKJ01001073.1 GCA_009885595.1 Myxococcales bacterium
AAGTCGCGCAGGAAGGTGCGCTTGTCGCCGGGCAGCACCCCGAAGGCGCCCGGTCGCCGCGTCGCGTTCTCGTCGACCCAGGAGAGCAGGCCCGCCTGGTTCTCTCCGTCGGCGAGCACCGCGGCGACGCCCGCGACGTAGAGCAGCGCGTTGGTGGCGGGGGTCTTCGAGTCGGCGAACTTGTAGGCGCGGTAGCCGTAGGCGACGCCGTCGGCCTGGTAACCGAACCACGACGAGGGATCGACGAGGCAGCCCTTCGCGCCCAGGCCATTGGTGCAGCCATCGGGGTTGAAGATCTCGCTCACCCCTCCTTGCTCGACGATGTCGCCGACCTGCATGGAGATGCTGTCCTTGCCCTGGTTGCAGAAGGCCGAGAGCACGCGCACCCGGCTCTCGCCGGGGGAGAGCACGTAATAGGTGGTGACAAGGAACGGGAGCGGCTCGTTCGGGTCGTGCACCAACTGCACGTTGCCGAGGAAGTCGCTGATGACGTTCTTCACGTTCACGTAGTCGACCACGGTGTCTTCTCCGGTGGCCGCGATCACCGCGTAGCCGCCCCTGGAGCCGTCCTCGAGCACCTCGACCTTCGTCTGATTCACCGTGCGGCCGAACGCGTAGACGATGCCGAGCTTGCCGAACTCGTCTCGGCCGGGCACGCCGGCGCTGCGCTTGAGATCGGCGTCGATGATGGTGCCGCCGTAAGGGATGGGGGCGATGTGGTGGCTGGCCTGTTGGATCACCACGCGCACGCGATCGTTCTCGAGGATGAGGTCACCGAGGCGGCCCTGCGCGTAGTTGCCACCGACGAGCTGTGCGGGATCCTCGATGGTCTTCGCGGTCGCGCCATTGCCCACGTTCGAGAACTGGCCCAGGGCCGTGAGGTCGACCTCGCACCGGCCGCTCGGCTCGGGGAGCGGCGGCTTCTTGGTCTCGGGACAGGCGGTCAGCAGCAGCAGCACGGCGAAAACGGGGCAACGCATGGCGGCCGTCCTAGCCGTGTCATGACGGATCGGTCACGACGCAAGTGGTCATTCCGACTTGAAAATTGGAGCTGAGGAGCCCCGTAGTACCTTCAGTCCCGATGCCCGCCGTGAGGACCCCAGAGGAACTTCGAGCCGCAGTCGACTCGATGTTCCGCATTCGAGCGGTGGAGTCGCCTCCGGATGCGGGTGGGCTGCGCAAGGTGTGGCATCGCGGCGCGCGGAACGCGGAGCTGGTCAGCGAGATCGACGCGACGGGCCGGGTGGCGCGGCATGAGTTCTCGTTGTTCGACGACGTGGTGATCTGGGAGCGGGGCCGCGGCTTCATCACCGGCGCCTCGCAGGGCAGCACGCGGGGCGGCGAGAAGTTCGAATACGATCTGACCACCGACTCCGATCGGATGGCGCGCGTCTCCGCGGCGCTGGAGCCCTACGCCGGGCGGGATCGGATCATCCACCACCTGCGCGAGCTGGTGGCGACCACGCAGAGAGGCGAGCAGCCGCTGAAGGATCTGGGCGCGGTCACCGGGAGCAACCAGGTGCCGGACGAGCTGGAGTTGAAGGCAGCCGCCGCGGAGAAGCCGCGCACCAACAAGGCGCTGGTCTGGATCTCGATCGGGCTGGCGTTGATCGCGCTCGCGCTCGCGGTGTTGGCGCTGAAGTAGATCTCCCTC
>VFKJ01000667.1 GCA_009885595.1 Myxococcales bacterium
AAGCTCGCCGCGCTGGTGCCCAGCCCCGTGCTCGAGGGGCTGGCCCAGGCGCACGTGCGCGAGGCGCTGGCCCGCGATGTCCCGAAGGCCGAGCTGCCGGGCCTCCCGCGGCTCGCCGACCGCGCCTTCGAGCTGGTGGAAGAGCTGTCCGCGGTCTCGGTCGACGTGCTGGTGGCCGACGCGCCCCGGCTGGGCGGCGAATCGAAGAACCTCTCCACCGCGCGCAACCGCCTGGTGGGCGTGGGGCTGGTCAAGGGTGACTCCCCCCGCTTTGGCGAGGGCCGGTACTGGATCGTGGTGATCTACGGCGTCCCCCGAGAATGAAAGGTCGCCCCCAAAGGGAAATGCTGTTTTCTTTTCGCGCATGACGGAGCCCACCGCCCCCATCGTGCTCGGCATCGACGAAGACCGCGGCGCGCAGACGGCGATCGCGCAGGCCTTCAACGAGCAGGGCATCTTCTACCGCTTCGTCACCGATCGCCGGAAGGTGACCGGGGGGATCAAGCAGCTCAAGCCGCACCTGCTGGTGGTCTTCGGCGATCTCGAGTCGGACTTCGTCATCCAGGCGCTCGACGTGCTCTCCAGTGACGTCGGCTCGGCGCAGAAGCCGGTGATCGTGGTGTGCGGCGACACCGCTGACGCGGCCTTCGTCCAGGGCATGCGCACGGGCGTGGTGGGGCTGCTGCAAGGGCCCTTCACGCCGGCGCACGTCGGCGTGGTGCGCGCGGTGCACGAAGAGGTCTCGACGCGCACCGGAAACAGCACCGGCACCGCCGACGCCGCCACCCTGCACCGCTTCGTCGAGCACATCCGCCGAACGCGGCGCAGCGGCGTGCTGATCACCAACCCGCGCACGCCCAGCGAGGGCCGCGCCAGCTTCATCTACGGCAAGCTCGACAAGGGCTCCTTCCTCGGCGCGCACGGGATGGACGCGGTGATCGCGATGCTGAAGCAGCCGCACGTGCGCTGGAGCTTCACCGAGATCGCCGGTTCCCACAGCGAAGGCGCCGGCGTGGTGATCGAGGTCGGCGATGTCGTCACCGGCGAGACCCCCATCGCCGAGGTGAGCGTCACCGACGACGAGCCGCTGGCGTTCGAGGTGCAGCACCGGCAGGCCGAGCCGCCGCCGCCTGCTCCGCAGGGAGTCAGCCCCCAGCTGCTGCTGGTCGACGACGATCCGGCGATCCTCAAGATGTTCTCCACCCTCTTCACCAAGCACGGCTTCGCGGTGACCACGGCCACCGACGGCAACGAGGGCTTCGAGGCGGCCTTGCAGCACTCCTTCGACGCGGTGCTGGCCGACCTCAACATGCCGCACCTCGATGGCTGGGGAATGTTGCGCTCCCTGCGCGAGGACTTCCGCACCCGCGAGCTGCCGATCGCGTTCCTGTCCGCGCACGACGACTACCGCGAGTCGCTGCGGGCGCTCGATGCGGGCGCGCAGGCCTATCTGTCCAAGGGCACCAAGCTCGACCTGATCATCGGGCAGGTGGTCAAGCTGCTCGAGCCCCGCCGCGCGCTGCTGGCGATGCTGGAGCTCGGGCAGACGGACCAGCTTCTCATTCACACCATCGGGCCGCAGTGGCTGGTTCGGGTGCTGGGGCAGCGCGAGCTCAGCGGGGTGGTGAGCTGCCGCGATGGCTGGGCCTCGTACACCCTGGTCTTCCACCAGGGCCACTGCTTCCACGCCAAGGCCGTCGCCGGCAAGTACATCGCCGAGGGCGAGCGCGCCTTCAACGCCTACGTCGCCAGCCGCGCGGGAGAAGGCAGCTTCGTGGCTGGGCCCGCGCCGGCGGTGGCGCAGAACCTGTTTCTCTCCACCGAGGTGTTGATCGAGCGCGCCTGCACCGCCCTCAACGACAACGAGCGGCGCATGCGGGAGTCACTGATGGTGACCGCCACCCAGATCGACGTGAACACCGATCTCTACTCGGTGTACCGGGCGGTCGGCCCCAAGCAGTGGCTCGAGGCGGCGCGCTTGATCTGCGAAGAGAAGACGCCCCCGCGTGAGGTGATCGCCCGCCTCGACCTCAGCCCGCTGGAGATCGAGGAGTGCATGAAAGATCTGATCCGCCGCGGGGTGGTGACCCTGAAGAAGGCCTGAAACACAGAACGCCCCCCGGGGTGAACCGGGAGGCGCTCTTTGATTTGGTAAGGGTGGCCTGCGATCAGACGACGCGACGCTGGGTCGCGAACGACTCGATGCCAGCCTGCTGCGCGGACGGCAGCGCATAGAGCGGACACTTGATGCAGGTGAAAGACTGCCACCCGCGACGAACGGCCTCATCGAGGCAGTTATCGTAGTGGGCACAGTCCAGATTCCGGTGGTGTTCGACCCCAAGACGCTTGGGACCGGCCTCAGGATTGATGCTCTGCGGAAGTTCGGTGGGACAGGGCTTCATGTGCGGTTTCGGCCTCCCCGGCTGCGAGATCCCCCCAGGACGACGGCTGCGGTGCTCAAAGACGACTGCGATACTGCGCGGGACCTACTGTTCTGCGAATCGGCCAAGCAAAGGGGGTCGGCGCCGACAGGTCCCGGAATCCTTATGGGAATCACTCAGTTCTCAAATGCACGCGCTTTCGTGTGAGAGAAAGCGAGCGAGGGCCGATGTACGGCACTCGGTCCGCAGTTGTCAAACCGGGGTCCGAATGATCGGCACAGAGATGTTGCGAAGTGGGTCTCTGGCGCTCCTGCTGGCGAGCTTTCCTGCGAGCGCGCAGTCGGACGCGCTGCTCGAGGCGGTGCGCGTGCACCGCGCTGGCGTCGCCGCCGAAGCGAAGCAGGAGCTCGACGCCTGTGTCGCCGCGAAGTGCGCCGATCGTGAACGGCTGACCCTGCTGACGGCCTTCCTCGAGCTCTCCGAAGGCAACGCGCCCCTGGCCGCGCAGCGGCTGGCGAACGCGAAGGCGCCCAAGGGGTTGGAAGCGTTCTTTGCCTGGTATTTCGGGGAGGCCCAGGCATGGGCGGGTCAACGCGCACTCGCGGTGAAGACGCTGGAGAAGGCGCGCAAGCGCGCGCCCCCGTGGCTGTGGCCCCGCATCGATCGCCGGTTGGCCGAGCTGTATCTTGATCTGGGGGAGCCGGCGAAGGCGCGCACCCTGCTCGACGTCGATCCCGAGGTGGGCCGCACCCCGGAGCTGCTCTACACCCGCGCGCTGACCCTGGAGTCGCTGAAGCTCTCCGAGCTGGCGCGGGCGGACTGGCGCACGCTGGCGCTCAAGTTCCCCACCCACTCGCATGGCCTCGCGGCGCAGGCCCGGCTGGAAGCGGACGGCGCGTGGACGCTCACCTTCGACGAGGGGCTCGCGCGCGCCCAGGCGATCTTCAACGCGGGCGACGTGAAGCGCTGTCTCCTGGCCCTGGACGCGCTGCAGGTGACCCCGGGCTCCGAGGCGAAGGTGGCGCTCTTGCGCGGCCAGGCGCTCCTCGCGCGCGGCAAGGAGAAGGACCAGGAGGCCCAGGCCCAGCTGGCGATCGCGGCCGCAGGCCCTCCTTCGATCGCGGCGCAGGCGCTGATGACCTCGGCGAAGCGGCTGATGCGGCTGCAGGACAACGCGGCGGCGCGCTCGGCGTTCAAGAGGGTCGACGAGAAGTACCCGGGCGAGTTTGCAGCGGACGAGGCCGGGTACCTGGCGGCGTGGCTTTCGATGAACTCCGGCGACTTCGAGGCCGCGGTGGCGGACTTCACGGCCTTCGAGACGCGCCACCCCGGCTCGCGGCGGCGCGACGAGGCGCGCTGGTTCAAGGGCTTCTCGTTCATTCGCGCGAAGAAGCACGCGCAGGCGCGCGCGGTGCTGTTGTCGCTGCCGGTGGACTTCCAGCGATCGCAGCTGGTGCCGCAGGCGCTGTACTGGGCGGCGCGCGCGGCGCAGCTGCAGGGGCCGGCTGGCGATGCGGGCCCGGCGGTGGACGTGGTGGCGGAGTACCGGGCGGTGGTGAACGGGTTCGCGGGGACGTTCTATGGGCTGCTCGCCTCGGAGCGGCTGCAGGAGCTCTCGGTCGCGGCGCCCTTGCCCTTCGCGGTGACGCCCAGGGTGCTGGCGGTGAAGCGGCCTCCCGGGCTCGAGCTGGCGGCGCTGCTGGCGCGCACCGGGCTGTTCCGCGACGCCGCCCAGGAAGTCAACCGCGCGCTGGGCACCATGCCCGCCGCCGACGCGCTCGAGTGGGGGCACGCGCTCCAGGCGCTGGGCGACTTCGGGGCGGCGCACACGCTCGCCGCGCGGCACCTGTGGGGCGCGGTGTACTCGCAGCGGACTCCCGAGGCGCTCACGCTGATGTACCCGCGCGCCTTCCGCGCGAGCGTGGAGGCGTGGACCGCGAAGAACGGGGTCGAGCCGGCTCTGGCGTGGGCGATCATGCGGCGCGAGAGCGCGTTCTCTCCCGCGGTGACCAGCAGCGCGGACGCCCGCGGGTTGATGCAGCTGATTCCGCCGACGGCGAGGGCGATCGCGCTCGAGCTCAAGCTGCCGCCCGCGGACGACGCCGAGCTCTATTCGCCCGAGTGGAACATTCGCCTGGGCACCTGGTACCTGCGCGCGCTCACCACCCGGCTGCACCACCCCACCCTCGTCGCCGCGGCGTACAACGGCGGGCCGTCCTCGGTGGTGCGCTGGGCGAAGGAGCGTGGCGAGGTGCCGCTCGATCAGTGGGTCGAGGAGATCCCGTTCAAGGAGACGCGCGGGTACGTGAAGCAGGTGACGAGCGATCTGTTCATCTATCGGCAGCTGTACGGGGGCGAACAGCAGCGGCTGTCACTGGCGATTCCGGTGCCCGGATCCGGCGTCGACTTCTGAGCTCCCTCTCCCTGCGAAGCGCCCGGCGCGCTCCAACAAGCATCAGCCCCTCACCCTGACCCTCTCCCCGCTCGCGGGGAGAGGGAAACACGTCAGAAGAGGTGCGACTCGATCACCTGCGCGTCGCCGCCGGGGACGCAGTGCACGACCTCGGTCGCGCCGTGCTGCATCACGATCCCCGCGGCGAGCGCCTCATCCTTCAGCGTCGTCAGC
>VFKJ01000866.1 GCA_009885595.1 Myxococcales bacterium
ACG
This sequence comes from Myxococcales bacterium, assembly GCA_009885595.1. Taxonomy (GTDB): domain Bacteria; phylum Myxococcota; class Myxococcia; order Myxococcales; family Myxococcaceae; genus Archangium_A. The sequence goes on from VFKJ01000866.1 coordinate 4, forward strand.
TACTGCAGCTCGAGGGTCTTCGCGTCCACCGCGACCTGCAGCGTGTAGCCCTTCGTCACTTTTTCTCCCGAGATACCGCTGGTGATGACGTACTCGACGCGCAGCCGGCTCTCGAATTCGGTGATCTCCGCGCGCACCTTGAGCGGCTGGTGCAAGGTGGCGGGACGGACGAACTTCACCCGCAGATCCACCACCGGCCAGACGTAGCCCGACTCGCGCATCGCCTCGTACCCGTAGCCGAACCGCTCCATCAGCGCGGCACGGGCCAGCTCGAAGTACTTCACGTAGTGGCCGTGCCAGACCACCGCCATCGGGTCGAGATCGTAGAAGGCCGGGCGGATCTCGATTTCATTGAAGAGCTCAGGCACGGGGCGGCTCCCAGAAGGGGAAGAAGTTGAACCAGTCGTACGGCGATTCGCGGCACAGCTGCTCGAGTTTCTTCGCGTAGAGCTTCACGTACTCCTGCGCGGCCTCTTCCCGCTTCCCCCGGGGCAGCTCCACCCGCTCGGCGAGGCGCTCGAAGCGCACCCGGTAGCTCTCGCCCTCCCGGTTCACCGAGAAGAGGATCACCTGGCACTTGAGCGCCGAGGCCAGCACCCACGGCCCGATGGGAAAGTGCGCGTCGCTGCCGAGGAAGGGGGCGGTGACCGTGCGCCCGCTGGTGTCGGAGAGCGGCACCCGATCGGCGGTGATCACCACGAACTCGCCTGCTTCGACCTTCTCCGAGAGCAGGGCCGCGGTGGCCGGCGAGACGTCGGTCACCTGGATCAACTTCACCTGCGAGTGGGGATCGAGCGCCTGGAGCACCGAGTTGAAGCGCTCGGCGTGGCGGGTGTGCACCAGCACGTTGAGCTTCGGGCCGTGCTTCCGCTCCGCCGCCAGCCGGCACACCTCGAGGCAGCCCATGTGCGCGGTGACCAGCACGCCGCCGCGCCCGGCAGCGAGGGACTCGAGCATCACCTCGCGCCCGGTGAACGCGAGCTTGTGAAACGGGTAGCGCCCGCTCACCGCGATCACCTTGTCCATCAACGACTCGGCGAAGGCGCCGATGTGCAGGAAGGTGGTGCGGAAGCTGGAAGGCAGGCCCAGGCGCTCGAAGTACTCACGCGACGAGGTGCGCGCGAGCCGGTGCCGCCACACGTAGAACAACAGCACCGGCGCCAGCGCGACGCGGAAGGGCCAGCGGCCGAGGAAGCGATCGATGAAGTAGAGAAACCAGGTGCCGAACACGAAGCCCACCTCGGAGACGTTCCCCCAGTGCGTCGCGCGCGCTTCCCCGCTCATTTCAAGCTCAGCTTGCGCCACAGCAGCACCGGCAGGCGCAGCAACATGCCGAAGAACAGCCGGGTGTGCATGCCGGAGATCCGCACGTTGTCCCAGAGCACGTCGAAGTGGCTCACTCCGTCCGTCGGGTAGGTCACGTGCGTGGGCAGGTTGATCACCCGGGTGCCCCGCCACACCAGGCGCACGGCGATCTCGGGATCGAAGTCCATGCGCTTGCCGATGCCCGGCGTCAGCGCGGCCAGCGTGCGGGAGAGCGGGTAGACCCGGAACCCGCACATCGAGTCCTTGATGGCCAGGGACAGCGTGTTGATCCACACCCAGAGGTGCGTGAGGTAGCGCCCGTAGAGGCGGCCCTTCGGCACCGAGGCGTCGTAGATCGGCTGCCCGGTGATCAGCGCCTCGGGGTTCGCGGTGGCCTGCTCGAGGAACTTCGGGAGATCGACGAGATCGTGCTGACCGTCGGCGTCGATCTGGACCGCGTGCGTGAAGCCGAGCCGATGCGCTTCCTGCAGCCCGGAGATCACCGCCGCGCCCTTGCCCCCGTTCTGCGCGCGGCGGAACAGCCGCACCTCGGGCTCCTTCACCAGGCCGTCGAGCACCGCCGCGCAGGAAGGCTGGCTGCCGTCGTCCACCAGCAACACCGGCAGCCCGCGCGCGCGCACCGCCGCCACCACCGCGCCGATCGCGTGCTCGTGGTTGTACACGGGGATGATCACGACCGGGTTCATGGCGCGAAGACCACCCTGCCGCTGGAGTAACTCGCCGTGTCCGAGGTGAACTTGAAGGTCAGCGTCGACTTCGCGGCGTTCCAGTCGAGCGCCAGCTTCACCGCGTGACCCGGCATCATCAGCGCCTGGAACTTCAGCACCTCGAGGCGCTGGAAGGTGCCCTCGAAGCCGAACGCCTCGCGTCCCCAGCCGATCGCCCAGTCGACCTGCGCCACCCCGGGGACCACCGCCGCCTCCGGGAAGTGGCCGTCGAGGACGCGCAGGTTGTTGGTGATGGGGAACTCGAGGCTCGCGGCTGTGGGCGTTCGTTGCGTCCAGACGACCGCGGGGTCAGCCCTCTCCCCGACCCTCTCCCCCTCGGGGGAGAGGGAGAACAGAGCTCGCAGCGCCTCTTCAGTCACCTTGCCCTGGGCGTTGCTGGGCAGGGCCTCGACCAGGCGGAAACGACGCGGCAGCGCCACCCGCTCCACGGCCT
>VFKJ01000935.1 GCA_009885595.1 Myxococcales bacterium
CTCCCACTCGATCGTCCCAGGCGGCTTGCTGGTATAGTCGTACACCACGCGGTTGATACCCTTGACCTCGTTGACGATGCGAGAAGAGATGACGGCCAGCAGCTCGTGCGGCAGCCGGGCCCAGTCGGCGGTCATGCCATCTTTGCTGTCGACGGCGCGGATGGCAATCGTATATTCGTAGGTGCGCGCGTCCCCCATCACCCCGACGCTCTGCACCGGCAGCAGCACGGCGAAGGCCTGCCAGAGCTCCTTGTAGAGGCCGGCGGCGGTGATCTCCTCGAGGACGATCACGTCGGCCTTGCGCAGAATGTCGAGGCGCGCCTCGGTGAGATCGGTGATCACGCGAATCGCGAGGCCAGGCCCCGGGAACGGGTGGCGCGAGACCATCTCGTCCGGCAGGCCCAGCTCGCGGCCCAGCACGCGCACCTCGTCCTTGAAGAGCTCGCGCAAGGGCTCGACCAGGGCGAGCTTCATCTTGTCGGGCAGCCCGCCCACGTTGTGGTGGCTCTTGATGGTGGCGGACGGGCCCTTGATCGACACCGACTCGATCACGTCGGGGTAGAGGGTGCCCTGCGCGAGGAACTTCGCGTCGGTGAACTCGGCGGCCGCCTCTTCGAACACCGAGATGAACTCGTAGCCGATGGCCTTTCGCTTCTTCTCGGGGTCGGTGATGCCGGCCAGCTTGCCTAAGAAGCGCGCGCGGGCGTCGATGGTCTTGAGCGGCACGTGGAAGCGGCCCACGAAGAGCGCCTCGACCTGCTCGCGCTCGGCGTGCCGCAGCAGCCCGTTGTCCACGAAGATGCACTGCAGCCGATCGCCGATCGCGCGGTGCAGCAACAGCGCCGCCACCGAGCTGTCCACCCCGCCCGACAGCCCGCAGATCACCCGGCCCTGCTCGCCCACCTTCGCGCGGATCTCCTTGATCTGCTCGTCGATGAAGCTCTTCATCGTCCAGTCGCCCTTCACCTTGCAGTCGGTGAAGAGGAAGGCGCGGAGCATCTCCTTGCCCTCCGGGGTGTGAACGACCTCAGGGTGAAATTGGACGCCGTAGAGGGGCCTGGTCGGGTGGGCGGCGGCGGCGAAGGGCGCGCTGGGCGTCTTGCCGATCGCCACGAAGCCGGGCGGGAGCGCCTCGACGCGATCGCCGTGGCTCATCCACACCTTGAGGTGGGTGCCTTCCATGAACGCCGCGAAGGGGCCGCGGGCCGAGACGACCTCGACCTGCGCGGGGCCGAACTCGCGGTGGGCGCTCTTGTCGACCTTGCCGCCCAGCATCTTCGACATCAGCTGCAGGCCGTAGCAGATGCCCAGCACCGGCAGGCCCAGGTCGAAGACCTCTGGGACGCAGAGGGGAGCGCCTTCCTGCTCCACCGACATCGGCCCACCGGAGAGGATGATGCCCCTGGGCGCGAAGGCCTTGATGTCGGCCAACGGCAGGTTGTGGCGGTGAATTTCGCAATACACGCCCAGCTCGCGGACCCGGCGCGCGATGAGCTGCGTGTACTGACTGCCGAAATCGAGGATGAGGATCTTCTCGTGAGTGGCGTGCACGCGCGGCTCCGGCGACAGTCGTTGACGAACGGCCTTATCCCTTCAAGACTCCCGCGCCAATGAGCAAGCGCATCGTAGCCGCCCTGACTTTCGCCCTGCTTTCCACCGGCTGCGTGAAGGAGATCAGCAGCGACGAACGCCTCGAGCGCGAGACGAAGCGCAGCGACGCCCTCACCTCTTCGACGGCTGGCGATCTGGTGAAGTTGAGGTGCGACGACATCACCTCGGAGCTCTCCAAGGCGCGGGACGAAAGCGCTCAGGAAGAGAAGCGGCTGGCCATCTACACCGACCTGTACGAGCGGGTGAAGGACCGCACGGCCAGGTTCGAAGACGCGCTCTCCCGCAACCCCGATCTCGCGTACCAGGAAGGCAGCCAGGAGATCATCTCCGCCCGCGATGGCTGCATTCAGTCGGCGGCCGACGTGCGGCTCGACTTCGAGGGGCTCGTTCGCGAGATCATTCAGCTGCCGGTGGTCGACGAGTACCGCGATGGCAAGCCGGTGAAGGCCGCCCGCCTCAACTTCGAGATCCTGCGCAGCGCCATCGAGAAGCTGGCGCTGGACGACAAGGACGCGCTCTTGACCCGCCTCGCCAACGCCGAGAAGACGGTCGAGGTGAAGGACACCAAGCGCAAGCGCGACAAGTAATAAGGGACGGTGGCCCCTCACCCCGACCCTCTCCCCGCTTTCGCAAGGAGAGGGAGATTTCACTCGTGCCGATAATTCGGCGCCTCTTCCGTGA
>VFKJ01000055.1 GCA_009885595.1 Myxococcales bacterium
CTGATCGGCAAGGCCATCACGGTCTACGAGCGCACCCTGGAGGCCGCGGAGCGCATTGGCGCGTCGAGCCCCTTCGTGCAGCAGACCCGCGAAAGCCTCCAGCGCATGAAGGACCTGCTGCTGGCCGAAGCGAACGCAGAAGAAGAGCAGAACAGCACCACTCTGCCTCCGGGGTCCTAAGCTCGGCGGCTTCGTGGAGCCGCTCTACACCGCCACCCAGCTCGCAGAGATTCAGGCGTACCACTCGCCCATCTACACCTCGGCGCTGGTGGATCTGATCGTCTGGCCGCTGCTGTTGATCGGCACCGCCCGCTTCCTCACCCGGCCGTTCCATGCGCTGGCGAGCCGCTGGGCCAGGCGGGTGAACGTGCCGGTGCTCACCCGCATCTGGAAGGGGCCGGAGTGGGCAGAGACGATCTTCTTCGCCCTGCTCTTCTTCGGGTTCTTCGTCGTGGTGAACCTGCCGATCGACGTGTGGTTCGGCTACGTGCGCGAGCACGAGTTCGGGCTGTCGAACGAGTCGCTCGGCGCGTTCCTGTTCGATGGGCTCAAGCACCAGGTGGTGCTGGCGATCGCCGTGACTTCCCTGGCGTTCGGGCTCTTCGGGCTGGCGCGGCGCACGGCGCGCTGGTGGTGGATGGTGGCGATCGCGACGTCGTTGGCCCTGGTGGTCTCGACGGCGATCGATCCCTATCGCTCGCGGCTCTACGTCGATCAGACCTCGCTGCCCGAAGGCTCACTGCGAGGCCGGCTGACGTCGATGCTGAACACCGCGTCGATTCCGTTCTCCGACATCTTGGTGGTGCACACGGGGGCGAAGAGCGTGCGCGTGCAGGCGGCGTTCGCAGGCACCGGGCCCACGCGCTCGATTCTCCTCTCGGACACGCTGCTCGACACGATGACCGAGGCTGAGGTGGTCGCCGCCGTCGCCCACGAGGCCGGGCACGTCAGCGAGTCGCGCTGGCCGGGGCGAATTCTCTCGCCGTTGGCCGTCTTCGCGCTGATGTTCTTCCTGGAGTGGTTGTTTCGTCGCTCGAGCCAGCGTGGCTGGTTCGGGATCACCGCGCGCGGCGACGTGCGGGTGCTACCGCTGCTGGTGTTGACGTTCGACCTCGCGACGACGGCCGTCACTCCGGTCTCGGCCGCGCTCTCGAGGGGCCGGGAGCTGGCGGCGGACGAGTTCGCGCTCGAGCTCACCGGCGATGGCGCGTCACTGGTGTCGCTGCTGGTCAAGCTCGGGCGGATCAACAAGGTCGATCCCGATCCACCGCGTTGGTACGTGCTCTCGGGCGTCTCGCACCCGACGATCTTGCAGCGGGTCGAGGCGCTGAGCGCCGCTCAGAAGAACGCGACGCCGCCGCCGATCACCCCAGTCAAGGCAGGCACCTCGGAGCAGCAGGCGCCCGGCGTCATCCGGTAGCGGACCTCGGCTTCGAGGAAGAAGGTCTTGCCGATGAAGACGTCGAGCCCGCCCGCTCCAGCGAAGCCGAACGAGAATTTACCGGGGTTCGCGTAGCTCTCGTTGCCGCTGAAGGAGACCGAGGCGTACGGCTTGACGGACGAGCTGGGGAACAACGAGAGCTTCACGCCGAGCATGTCCCAGGTGCGTCCGCCCTTGCGGAACTCGAGGTCACTGCGCAACGAGAGCCAGCGGGTGAGGCGGACCTCCAGGCCGGGGGAGTGCGCGAAGGCGGTGGCGTCGAAGTCGAGGCCGCCGCTCTCCGACATCGAGGGGTTGGTGGAGACGCCCGGCATGTATTTGACGGCCAGAAAGCCGGGGCGATCGGTGCGCGGAGGAGCGACCCTCGCCTGCACCACCGGCGGAGGCGGCGCGTAGAGCATCGGCGGGGGCGAGTAGACGACGGGCGGCGGCGCGTACACGACCTGCGGCTGCTGCGTGTAATAGGCGACCGGCGGGAGCGGCTGCGCGTAGACCACTGGGGGTGGGCAGTGGTGGCGCTTCGAGAACCCGAAGAAGACGCTCCCGAGCTGAATGCCGAGGCCGCCCGTGCGACAGGCCAGCGCCGGGGTGGCGATTCCAACGATGGACAACACTGCGATCAGGCGAACGAGACGCTTCATCGTGCCCTCCTTGAATGCATCAGTTGCCGGAGGTCACGAAAGTGATCCGCGTCTCGTTCGCCTTTCCGCAAGAACAGCGATTACCGAGCGTAGAGCCGCACCAGCGTCTGGGCGCGGGCCTGGACCGAGCTGGGAATTCGCTCGGCAACCCTGAGGTCTTCCAGGCCCCCGAGGTCCCCCCCCTTACAGCGGAGCTCACCCCGGTTGACGCGCGCCAGCACGGTGTGGGCGTCCATCGCGATGGCGCTGTCGTAGGCGGCCCGCGCCTCAGACAGCTTGCCCTGCTGGTGGAGCACCGAGCCCAACGCCGCCTGAGCGCTTGCGTCATGGGGATTGAGCGTCAGAAGGCCGCTGAAGATGACCGCTGCACCTTCGAGGTTACCCGCGTCCATGAGGTCGAACGCCTGCGAGGTAATTGCCTGGGCCTGATCAACGGTGATGCCGATGTATTGAGCGAGGGTGGTCATGGGATCACCGCATGTTCTGGATCGAGTTCTTGGCCACGTCCGAGTACATCTTCATCAGGTTGGCGATGGCCTCCTGGAGCTGCGTGTACATCGCGGTCAGCATGCTCTGGAGCTGCTGCAGCTCATTGTATTGCGCCTGCAGCTTCTGCCGATCCTCAGGCTTGAGGTTGGGGTCCGCCAGCTTCGCCATCAACTCGCTCGTCGCGTTTGCGATCGCGCTGAGGGTGTTGCCGACGTTCTCCACCGCCCCTTCCATGCCCGGCTTGGAGGAAAGAGCAGGTGCTTTGAACAACGGCGCCGCTCCAGTCTGATTCGTCGCCGGGTCCGCAGGAGAACCCGCGGCAGGGGTACCACCCGCAGCAGCAGCAGCAGCAGCGGCGGCGCCAACCTCCGCCTTGATCTCGTTCTTC
>VFKJ01000695.1 GCA_009885595.1 Myxococcales bacterium
TAGCGCTCGAGCGCGTACTCGAGCCCCTCGGCGGTGTAGTAGCCCAGCAGCTTCTGCGGCCCCTGGCGCTGCATCCCGAGCAGGTCGGCCAGGTCGGCCTCGGACATGAACGACTCGTCGCCCAGCGACTCGGTCTTCAAGGTGCGGGAGATGCGGTTCATCCGCGCCGCCAGCGGATCGTAGTCGGTGGGAATGGGCTCTTCGGTGTGGAAGGCCAGCGTGAGGCCCACCCCCGCGAGCACTTTCCACGCGTGCGACGAGTAGCCGCCCGCAGACAGCCACACCTGCGGCAGGCTGCCCAGCCGCCTGGCGACCAACAGCTCGCGGCGGCGGGTGCCGGAGAGCGAGAGCTTGAAGAGGCCCAGGCGATCCCCGGTGAGCACGTCGGCCCCCGCCAGCACGAAGGCCAGCTCGACCTCGGGCATGCGGCCCAGGAGCGCCTCCACCGCGGCGAGGTAGGCGGCGTCTTCGGTGCCGTCGGGCAGCACCGTCTCGTCGACCCCGGGGAGCGGGCCCCAGTGGGCTCCGGAGATCGACCCCAGCCACACACTGCCGTCCTTCCCCAGGCACTCGGCGGTGCCGTCGGGCGGGTGGAAGTCGAAGTCGAGCACGCCGATGCGGCCCTCGAACCCCTCGGCGCGCACCGCGGCGATCGCCACCGCCACGTCGTTGAGCGCGCAGAAGCCGGCGCCGCGCCCGGGCGCCGCGTGGTGAAAGCCGCCGAAGAGGTTGAGCACCGCCTGCTTGCGGGCGATCGCGTGGCGCGCCGCCTCCACGGTGGCGCCCACGCCCAGGCGCAAGGTGCGCAACAGCTCGTCCACGTAGATGTCGCTGGGGTCGACCGCGAACACCTTGGCGAGCGCCGCCGCGTCGTGCAGCGACTCGAGGTACTCCGCGGTGTGCACGCGCGCGAGCGCCGCGTAGCTGACCGGCTCGGGGTTGATCACCTCGGTGGCTGAGAGCGCGTGCGCGTGCAGCAGGTAGTGCAGGGCGTCGTCCGCGCGCCGCGTCTCCAGCGCGAACGCGCCCGCCTCTGCGCCCGAGAGGGGCAGGCGAAAGGCCTCGTCATGGAACACCCGCAGCGGCCGACGGCGGCCCTTCGCGACCAACGCCAGGAACGGGTTCACTTCGAAGCCTCAGAGGTCGATCTGCACGACCGCGTTGCCTGGAATCTCTTCGCGATCGGACCTTCGATCGTCCTCTTCCTGTTCGTCGCGCTGGACGATCGGGATCTCGAGGGTGGGACGCTGACGCTCGCGCTGCAGGCGCTCCCGCTCGCGGCGCTTCAGCTCTTCAATGATGTACGAATCGAGCATGGGGTCCCGTGAGAAGGAAAGAACGCAGCCCGATTGTAACCAGCCCTGACCGCGCTTCAACCCACCCTTCAGGGGACCCCGAAGTTAGCCAAGCGCGCGGAATTACTTCTGAGCCTCGATGCGCTTCTTGAAGTTCTCCAGCAATTTGGGGAGCTGGGTATCGACAAGCGCGTTCACGATTGTCTTGGGGACCAGCATGCCCACCTCGACCGCGATGTTGTAGGTCGCCTTGGTGGTGCCGTTGCCGGCGTCTTCCAGGACCCAGCCGCCCTTGTTGTCCTTCATGAACTCCCCATCGATGAAGGACCAGCTCAGCTTCTTCGGGCCCTCTTCCTTCATGTGAACGGTGTACTTGATGATCTTCACCACCTCGGCCTCGTACTGCACGTCGACCTCGGCGCCGCGCCGGTTGAGGGTGCGGATCTTCTTCACCTCCGGGAGGAACTCCGGGTAGCGCTCGTAGTCGGAGATCACCGACCAGCACTTCTCGACGGGGGCATTGATGATGATGGTCCGCTGGGCGCCTGCCATGGTGATCGACTCCTTTGGGGGGAAGGTAACGGCCGGACGTTACATCGGCTTCTTGTCGAAGCGGTGCGTGGCGGTGATGTGGCGCACGGTGCCGGTCTTCGAGCGCATCACGATGGAGTGCGTCTCGCACCCGTGGGCGAAGAAGCGCACGCCCTTGAGGAAGTCGCCGGAGGTGACGCCGGTGGCCGCGAACATCACCTCACCCGAGGCGAGCTGCTCGGCGGTGTAGATGCGCTTCAGATCGGTGATGCCCATGCGCGCGGCCCGCGCCTCCTCTTCCTGATTGCGGAAGCGCAGCCGCCCCTGGAAGGCGCCGTCCACGCAGCGCACCGCCGCCGCGGAGATGACGCCCTCGGGCGCGCCCCCGGTGCCCATCAGCACGTCGACGCCGCTGGTCTCGAAGCAGGTGGCGATGGAGGCCGCCACGTCGCCCTCTTCGATCAAGCGCACCCGCGCCCCGGCGAGGCGGACTTCTTTGATGAGCTCGAGGTGCCGGTCGCGATCCATCACCACCACGGTCAGCTCGGACACCTCGCGGCCCATCGCCTTGGCGATCTCCCGAAGGTTCTCGGTGGGAGAGCGGTCGAGATCGATCGCGTTCCGGGCGAGCGGGCCGACGGCGATCTTCTCCATGTAGGTGTCAGGCGCGTTGAGCAGCCCACCCCGGTTCGCGAGCGCCACCACCGAGATGGCGCCCGGCTTTCCATAGGCGCAGAGGTTGGTGCCCTCGAGCGGGTCGAGCGCGATGTCCACGGGCGCGGCGCTCTGGGTGCCCTTGCCGACCTTCTCGCCGATGTAGAGCATGGGCGCCTCGTCACGCTCGCCTTCGCCGATCACCACGGTGCCGTCGATGTTGAGCGTCTCGAAGGCCTTGCGCATGGCGTCGACGGCCGCCTGGTCGGACTCGTTGGTGTGGCCGCGCCCCATCAGCCGCGCGGCGGCGATGGCCGCCATCTCGGTGACGCGCACGACCTCCATCGCGAGGTTGCGATCCATCGTCTTCTTCTCCTCAGAGGCGGGTTTCATGGGGTGGGCCGCAGCAGTTTCAGCAGGGACTCCGGAAGTCCAGTCGGTTTTCCCGAAGGCCCCAGGCACGCGTGCACGGTGTGGCCGGTGGCGAGCACCACGCCGTCGAGCTCGCGCCGCACCTGGTACTCGAAGCGCAACGACGCGCGCCTGAGCTCGGCGACGTGCACGTCGACCACCAGCACCTCGTCGTACTTCGCGGGGCGCTTGTAGTCGCAGTGCGCGGACACCACCGGCAGCCCGTAGCCGCTCTTCTCGATCTGCGTGTAGTCGCCGCCGCGCGCGCGCAGGTACTCGGAGCGGCTGAGCTCGAAGTACCGGAAGTAGTTCGCGTAGTAGACGACGCCCATTTGGTCGGTGTCGCCGTAGATGACCCGCACCTTCGCGTGCACGTGGAGAGGCTCGTTCATGAGGCGGGCGCTTGTAGCGAAGCTGGCCTCTGAAGTCGGGGATGCCAGGGACTTTTCTTTAGAGGCGGCCGCGCAGGCATGCGAACGTCCGCGCCCATGACGCGCTGGCTGGTGACGTTGTTGCTCGTGGTCTCGGGTCTCTCCTTCGCCAAGCCGCCGCGCTTGACGTTGTTCATCAGCGTCGACGCCCTGGGCACCGACGTGCTGCAGCGCAACCGCCCGCACTTTAAGAGTGGCTTCGCGCGCCTGTTCAACGAGGGGGCGGTGTACCCCACCGCCCGCTACGAGCTGGTGGAGACGGTCACGGGCATCGGCCACGCGACGCTGGTGACCGGCGCCTGGCCGCACCGCCATGGAGTGGTCGGCAACAAGGTGCTCAACCGCGCCACCGGGAAGCTGGAGCCCTGCTTCGCCGACGCCGCCCACCCGGTGCTGGAGGCGCCCGCGGCCGTGGAGGACGTGTCGCCGGTGAACCTGCTGGCCGAGACGCTCTCGGATCGCCTGCGGCAGGGGACTCAGCTCAAGGGAAAGGCGGTGGCGATCTCGGGCAAGGGCCGCGCGGCGGTGGCGATGGCCGGCCGCCTGGGCGACGGGTGGTGGTTCCACGAGCAGGTCGGCAAGTTCGTCACCGGCACCTGGTACCGCAAGGAGTTCCCCACCTGGGTGAAGACCTTCAACGATCGCAAGCTGCCCGACACCTATTACGCCAAGCGCTGGGAGCTGTTGGGCAACGCGAAGGACTACCTGGGCGACGACGAGCGGCCCTTCGAGTCTGACTGGTACGGGATGGCGAAGACCTTCCCCCACCCGCTCACCGGCGGGCTCCCTTCGCCGGGGCCGGCGTCGTGGAGCGCGCTCGCGTCGTCGCCCATGATGAACGAGGTGACGGTGGAGTTCGCCAAGGCCGCCATCGACGGCGAGCAGCTGGGCAAGGACGAGGTGCCCGATCTCCTCAGCGTCAGCTTCTCGGCCCTCGATCGCACCTACCACCTGTACGGCCCCAACTCGTGGGAGATGCAGGATCACCTGGCGCGGCTCGACAAGCAGCTGGGAGAGTTGATCGCGGCCGCGGAGAAGGCGGCGGGCGGCAAGGCCAACCTGCTGGTGGTGCTCTCGGCCGATCACGGCGGCGCCAACATCCCCGAGGAGTGGGCCTCGATGGGGCTCGACGGCGTGCGCGTTGCGCCGGCCGGCATCCAGAAGGCCCTCAACGACGAGCTGGAGAAGCGCTTCGGGGTGCCCTCGCTGGTGGTGGCGATCGAAGAGGTCGACGTCTACCTGGACCAGAAGGCCCTCGAGGCGAAGAAGCTCGACCCGGCCGTGGTGCGGCGCGCGGCGGCCGCGTTCTTGCGCACGCTGCCTGATCTGCAGACGGCGATCGCGCGCGAGGACATCGGCATCCTCGACCCCGCCGGGCTGGGCCGCGCGCTGGCGAACAGCTACCACGCCGACCGCAGCGGCGACGTGCTGATGGTGATGAAGCCCTTCCACGTGCTCGAGTCGGAGAAGGCCGGCACCTCGCACGGCACCCCGTGGACCTACGACACCGACGTGCCCATCTTCCTCTTCGGCAAGGGCATCAAGCCCGGCATCTACGGCGCGACGGTGCACCCGATCGACGTCGCGCCCACCGTGAGCGCGCTGCTCGAGCTGGGCGCGCCTGCGAGCAATGAGGGCGTGGTGCTGGGCGAAGCGCTCTCGCTGCCCAGGCAGTGAAGCCGCTCGTCAGCATCGTCGATGCCGCGCTGGCTCCGGAGCTCCATCGCGCCCTCAAACGCGCGATCGTCGGGCTCGGCCGGGAACGCCTCGTGGCGGGCTACCAGACGACGTTCTGGTACGAGCTGGGCACCCCGCCCTCGAACCAGGTGGAAGCGGCGGTGGTGAGGCTCGCGCCCCTGCTGCCGGCGAAGCGGCGCCGCGGGGTGATCGGCGTGGAGTGGTGGCTCTCCCGCATGCGCACTTCCAACGTGAAGGTCGACTTCCATCGCGATCGCGACAACGCGCGCTTCGACGAGACCGGCGAGGAGAAGAACCCGCTGACGTCGTCGGTGCTCTACCTGGGGCAGTGCCGGGGCGGCCTGCTGGCGGTCACCAGGGAAGAGCCCAACCCCGACAACCCGGCCTTCGCGCCCGACGTGCACGACTTCGACTTCGTCGCCCCGCGCGCCAACCGGTTCACCTTCTTCGAGGGCACGCTCACCCACGGGGTGCTCGACGCGGCCAATCAGATCCCCGGCAAGAGGCGGCCTCGCGAGCCTGGCCTGCGCCTGGCGATCGCCGTGAATTTCTGGGCCGAGCGGCCGTGGCGCGTGCCGACGTTCGGGGAGTCGCGCTTTTACCGCGCGCTGGCCGTGGCCCCCTCGCGCAGGTTAAATTTCCCAAACACTTGAACCGGGTGCTCCTGAGCGTGGTGGTCTTCATCAGTGCCACGGCCGTGGCCGGCGACTCGTCGTCTGAGGAGGTGGCCCTGCAGAGCCTGGCGACGCCCGCGGACGGCGATCCCTTCTTCATCGAGGAGTCCGGCCGGCTCACCATCGCCGTCACCCACGCCTTCGCCCGCTCGGAGGCGGCGGTGCGGCTCTCGTACCTGCTGGCCTACTGGAAGAAGCGCTTCCAGATCGCCAACGAGTGGCGCGGTGATCGCGTGTTCGTTTCGGGGAGCGTCTACGGCATCAAGATCCAGGCGATGTTCGCCATCAACGACTCGCGCATCGTCGGCTTCGCGCACGATCCGGGCTGGCCGTGGCGCGGCCAGGTGCAGACCTACGTGGATCGAAAACTCAAGAAATACCTCAGCGTAAACTACGACGATCCCTGAGTTGCCTACACGGAACCACCTTCGGCGCTCCGCTCGCACCTGATCTCCCGATCGCGCTGGAGGCGGTAAATCGGCCTTGGAAAACTCAGCCTTTACAGGTCCTTCCGCCTGATCAAGATGCGCGGCACTGATGTCGGAGATGCCGAGAATCTCGGGCGAGGTCCTACCTCCCCCACCCCCGCAAGGTCCGCGCCCGTTCACCCGCTTTCATGAGCGGCTGATGGCTGAGGAGCTCACCGGCAAGGTCGCCGATGGGCAGGCGCGCGTGATGCGGGCGGTCGCGGAAGCCAAGGTCGACTTAAACCCGCACCAGCTGGAGGCGGCGGTCTTCGCGATGGAGTCGCTCTCGCGCGGCGGCTGCATGCTGGCTGACGAGGTGGGCTTAGGGAAGACGATCGAGGCGGGCATCGTGCTCGCGCAGCTGGCCAGCGAAGGAAAGCAGCGGATGCTGGTGCTCGCGCCCGCGACGCTGCGCTCGCAGTGGCAGCAGGAGCTCAAGGAGAAGTTCGATCTCGACTCGATCGTGGTCGACGGGCGCACGGTGCGCGCGACCGGCAACGCGTTCGATCAGCCCGTGCCGGTGGTGATCGCCTCGCACCCGTTCGCGGCGATTCGCCAGGAGCTGGTCTCGCAGATCAACTGGGACCTGGTGGTGATCGACGAGGCCCACCGCCTGCGCAACGCGCACAAGCCCGGCAACAAGATGGGCAAGGCGCTCAAGGCGGCGCTGGGCAAGTCGCCCCGGCTGCTGCTGACCGCCACCCCGCTGCAGAACGCGATGACCGAGCTGTTCGGGCTGATGTCGCTCATCGACGAGGCGATCCTGGGGCCCGAGGAGGCGTTCCGCGCCCACTTCCCCATCGATCCCGAGCACGGTGGCCTCACGGACCAGGGGCAGAAGGAGATCCGCGCGCGCATCGCGCCGGTGGTGCAGCGCACCCTGCGCCGGCAGGTGCGCGAGTACGTGAAGTACACCAACCGCCGCTCGGTGGTGGAAGACTTCACCCCGCTCCCCGAGGAGCACGGGCTCTACGAAGACGTCAGCGAGTACCTGCGCCGAAACGAGTGCGCCGCGATCGAGCCTGGCAAGCGCACCCTGCTGACGATGGTGTACCGGAAGCTGCTCGCGTCCTCGACGTACGCGATCGCGCCCACCCTGCGGAAGCTGTCGCAGACCCTGGAGGCGCGGCTCGAGGCGACCAAGCTGGGCAAGCAGGCGACCGCGATGTTGTTCGAGCCGGAAGAGGCAAAGCACTTCTCCGAGGAAGCGGAAGACTGGGAAGAGGCGCCCCGAGCGAGCAAGAACGAGCTGGCGAACATGCAGCGCGAGGTGTGGGAGCTGCGGCAGTTCGCGGACCGCGCCGAGGCGATCAAGGTGAACTCGAAGGGCGAGGCGCTCAAGCGGGCGATCGACCGCGTGTTCACCGTCGCCCGCGCGCACCAGTGGCCCGAGAAGGCGGTCATCTTCACCGAGAGCAAGCGCACGCTGGAGTACCTCTACACCCTGCTGTCCGATGCCGGCTGGGCGGGGAAGATCTGCAAGCTGACCGGTGACGCCGGCACGCCTGAGGCGCGGCGCGACCTGGTGCGGCAGTTCAAGGAAGAGAAGCAGATCCTGCTGATGACCGAGGCGGGCGCCGAAGGCCTCAACCTGCAGTTCTGCAACCTGGTGGTGAACTACGACCTGCCGTGGAACCCGCAGCGGGTGGAGCAGCGCATCGGCCGCTGCCACCGCTACGGCCAGCAGCGCGACGTGCTGGTGCTCAACTTCTTGAACCGCAGCAACGCCGCCGACGCGCGGCTGTACGAGCTGCTGGAGCGCAAGCTCAACCTCTTCGACGGCGTGTTCGGCGCCTCCGACGAGATCCTGGGGGCGCTGGAGAGCGGCGTCGACTTCGAGAAGCGCGTGCTGGAGATCTACCAGTCGTGCCGGCTGCCCGATGAGATCAACGCCGCCTTCGATGCGCTGCGGAAGGATCTCGAGAGCCGCATCGATCAGAAGATGATGGAGACGCGCGCCACCCTGATCGAGAAGTTCGACGGCGACGTGCGCAAGAAGCTGCGGGTGGCCAGCGACGCGGCGCGCGAGGCGGTCAGCAAGCGCAAGCTGGCGGAGAAGAACTTCACCGGCTCCGTCTTAGGCACCGCGGCGGTGGGGCGACGCCAGCTCGCACTCGCAGCAAAGGAAGTTCGCGCCCGCACCAATGACGCGGTGACGGCGCTGGTGCTCGACGGCTCCACGCTGCCGGCGAAGCTGGGGCACCTGCAGGGCAAGGAGGGCTGGTGGTACGCGTACCGGTTCGAGCTCTCCGGCCTCAAGCCCGAGGAGCGGCTGGTGCACATCGTCTGCACCAGGTACGGCGAGGGCTTCCGGGTGGTGCCGTGGACCGACGCCGAGGTGCTGCCCAGGGCCTCTGCGCGCGAGGACAAGGATCGCGCGCCCCCGCCCAACCTGCCCACGCTGGAGCACGAGAAGGCGTTGATGGCGGTGAAGGACGAGCTCACCCGCGCAGCCGAGCGGCGCAACATGCTCGAGCTCGACGCGGCGAAGGATCGCGCCGACCGCTTCGCGGAGGACTGCCTCTATTCACCCCGTCAGCAGGTCGAGCGCGCGCACGGCGAGTGGGAAGCGGCGCGCAAGCAGGTGCTGGAGATCGAGGATCCCACCGAGCGGGTCAAGGCACGCGCGGTGGCAGAGCGGCTGGAGCGCGAGTACCGGCGCAAGCTGACGCAGCTGCGGCAGGCCGAAGACGCGAAGTACTCGGAGAAGGATCGCACGCTGGCGGCCCTGGCGGCGAAGGCCAAGGTCGTCACCAACCGCAGCCTGGTCGCCTCGTCGTACTTCTGGATCGACTGACTCACCTGTCTCCCTCTCCCCCGCGGGGGAGAGGGTCGGGGAGAGGGCTTACCCCTCCAGCACCTCGATGGCGCGCCGCAGCTCATCCGGCAGCACCAACTTCTGCCCCGCCCCATCGAGCACCACCACGATGCCCTCTCCCTCGGCCGCCAGCCCCAACGCCGCGCTGGTGGCGCGGTAGCCCATGGTGAAGCTGGTGTTCCCCAGCTTCATCACCGTCGCTTCCAGCGTGACGGCGTCGGGGTACGTCACTGGCTTGCGGAAGTCGACGGTCGCCCGCGCGAGGATCGGCACCCAGGGGCTGGCGTCGCCCGCGCTGGTGCTCACCGCGATCTTCTCGAAGTACGCGATGCGCACCGACTCGAACCAGCGCAGGTAGTTGGCGTTGTTCACGTGGCCAAACGCGTCCATCTCGCCCCAGGCCACCCGGTGCTCGAGCTTCACGGGGAAACTTCCGAGCGCCATCGTCAGACCTTCAAGCGGATCGCCGAGGGAAGAATGGTCATGGTGCAGGGCAACATGCCCGGCTGCTCGCCGTCGCAGTCGATGAGCACCTTCTCGTCGCTCTCGGCCACCACGCGCCTGGCCCGCAGCACCCGGGTGCCCTTCCACTTCACGTGGGCGCCCGAATAGATGCCCGCGCTCTTCACCACGAAGTCCTTCAAACCGTAGCCGCTCCAGATCACCACGTCGAAGAGGCCGTCGCTCACGTCGGCATCGGGCGCGACCTTCATGCCGCCGCCGAAGAACTTGCCGTTGGCGACCGAGAGGGTGGTGACCATCACCTCTTCGAGCGGCCGCTCGTCGACGGTCAGGCGCACCCGCTGGTCCTTGTACTTCGTCATCGCCTTGAGCGAGCCCCACATGAACGACACCTTGCCGCCCAGCGCCTTGGAGGTCTTGTTCACCTCGGCGTCCACCACGCCCGAGACGCCGAAGCTGCAGATGTTGGCGAAGTAGCGGGTCGCAGGCTTCCCGTCGTGGCCGAGGAAGTCGAGCCGGCCCACGTCGAAGGGCCGGGTGTCGGGCGTCTTCAGGCGGGTGATGGCCGCGGCGTCGTCGAGCGCCCAGTCGAAGGTCTTGCGGAAGTCGCCGCCGGTGCCGCGCGGGAGCACGCCCAGCGCGGCCTGGGGGTTGATGGCCTTGCCGTCTTCGAAGAAGCCGTTGGTGACCTCGTTGATGGTGCCGTCACCGCCCACCGCCACGATGCACTCGTAGCCGCCTTTCAGCGCGGTGCGGGTGAGGCTCACGGCATCGAGCGGGCCCTTGGTGAACTCCACCCCGAAGTCCGAGAGCGTGCGCGCGATCTCCGCGGCGAGCTCGGCCCAACGCCGGCCGGTGGCGCCGTTGGCGCTCTTGGGGTTCACGACGAAGAAGGTCTTCATGTCAGGACTCCACCCAGCGTCGGAGCAGCGTCATCAGGTCATACGACGTCTTCCCCGAGCGTTCGAACATTCGCTTCGAGGTGGGGCAAGCGGTCACCACGGCCACGTCGGGCTGCGGCGCCACTTCGACGGCCTGGCGGCGCGCCACCTCGACCGCGACCTCCGGCATGGTGCGCGGCAACAGCCCGCCGCCCCCCGAGCAGCCGCCTTCCGAGCGGATGGACGCCGCTTCCTGCACGCCCGAGACGGCGCGCGCCAGCAGCTTGCGCGGCTGATCGTACTGGCCCAGCCCGCGCCCCAGCTTGCAGGCGTCGTGGTAGCCGACCGTCTGCGCCAGCGGCGGCTTGGCGGGCGCGTGGCTCAGGTTCTCCTCGAGCACCTCGACCACCGTGCGAATGCGCGTCTTCAGGTGCACGCCGAACATCGGGTACACCACCTTGAGGGTGTGGGCGCAGCCGGGGTCGAGCACCGCGAGCTCCGGCACCGAGTCGAGCGCCTCGGCGTTGGCGCGCGCGTGATCACGAAACGCGTCGTGCGAGCCCGCCGCGTAGAGGGGGTAGCCGCAGCAGCGCGACGACACCCGCGAGACGCCCATGGGCGCACCGAACGCCCGCGAGACCGCGATGGTGTCTTCGATCACCTGCGGGGCCTTCACCAGCGAGCTGCAGCCGGGAAACAGGGGGTAGCGCACCGGCGTCTCGCTGCGCCAGGAAGCGACGAGGGCGGCGAGCTCGGGGCCGAAGGGGTTCTGCGCCTGGGTGAAGGTCGCCAGCGTCGAGGCGGCGCCCTTGGGCTGGTTGCCGCTCTTCACGGTCTCTTCGCGGGCGGCAAACAGCGCGGGGCCGACCAGGTTCTCGTGCTTGCAGAAGCTCTTGCAGCGGCCGCAGCCGGTGCAGGCGTGCAGGGCCTTCGCGGTGCTCTCGTCGAGGTCGCGCTTGCCCTCGGCCACCAGGTGCGCGGCGGTCATCTTTCCCCAGGTGGAGTGCGCCTCGGTGTGCGTCGCCTCGGACACCGGGCAGGCGAAGCGGCACAGCTTCGGGCAGTACGCGCAGTAGGTGTACGCCTGCTCGTGTCGATCCATCGCGCTCATGGGGCACCTCCGAAGACGCCGCGGGCGTCGAGCGCGAGCAAGCGGCTGCCCAGGGAGGTCCAGCCGGTCGTCTCGTTCAAGGGGACTCCTTCGACGTCGCCGCGGGCCACCACGGTGGTGAGCGAGAGGCGGAACAGCTGCACCGCCCTGCCCTGCTCCAGCGAGGCGCGCACCGCGTCCCACGTGCTCTCGTGTTCGACCGACACCGGGCCTTCGCGCTCGGCCTCTCCGGCGCCGCGGCCGCCGGCCTCTTCCACGCAGCGGGAGAGCAGCTCGCGATCGCGCTCCACGCTGCCCACGCTCGCCGCCCAGCGCACCTCGGCGATCACCCGCCCCGAGCGCGAGTCGGCGTGCACCCGCCACGGCCAGAAGCCTTCCGCCACGCAGCGCTGCAGCGCCGTGACGAAGGCCTGCGCCGAGGGAAAGCTGAAGGCGACGCGCACGTCCCGCTCGGGGAAGGGCATGCAGCGCAGCACCGCGCCCGTGACCAGGGCCAGCCGTCCACCGGCGCCCAGCACCAGCGCGCTCAGGTCAGGCCCAGCGGCGCTGCGCGGCGCGCGCGAGGTCTCGAGGCGGCGGCCGTCCGAGGTCACCGCCGAGAGCGCCGTGCAGACAGGCTCCAGCCGCCCCCCGGGAATGGAGCGCAGGCCCGCGTAGGGGCCCTCGAGGAACTCGCCCAGCCGCAGCGACATCGCCGCCGGAGAGAGCGGCCCGATGGTGAGCCCGTGGGGCTCGAGGTGGTGGTCGAGGTCCTGCAGCACCACGCCCGCGCCCACCCGCACCGTCATCGACTCGGTGCCGATGGCGGCGATCTCCGTCAGGCGCGCGCGGGAGAGCGCCAGGTCGCGGTGCAGCTTCACCCCGCGATCGGCGAGCACGTGGATCACCTCGGTCAGCTCGCGCTCGGTGGCAGGCTCGGCCACCAGCCCCTGCTCGGTGCGGCGCGCCCAGGAGCCAAGCGGCGGTTGTTTCGAGGGGCTCACAGGCCGAGCTTTCCCGGGTTCATCACCCCGTCGGGATCGAACACGCTCTTCACCGCGCGCAGGGCGTGGCGGCCTTCACCCAGGCTGTCCTGCAGCGCCTGCGCCTTGAGGATCCCCACGCCGTGGTGGTGGCTCACGTTGCCGCCCGCGTGCACGGCGGCGGCGAGCGCGGCGCGCCAGAGCTGGTGGTAGCGCGTCTCCATCGCCTCTTCCGATTCGCCCGAGCCGATGAAGGAGAAGTAGAGCGAGCACCCGTCCGCGTAGGCGTGGCTGAAGTGGCAGAGCACGAAGGCGAACTGCGAGGCGGCGGCGTGCACGCGCTCGTAGACCTCGTGCACCCGCTCCCAGGGCGCGGCGATCTCCATGGTGTCGGCGAAGGTGCCGGACTCGATCAACCGCGACATCCGGTAGGACACGTCGTAGCGCTTCTTGAACCAGGCCCGCCCGGGGGCCTCGCCCAGATCGTCTCCGCTGAGCTGGCGACAGATGGCGGTGGCCGCGCGATCTTCGGCTTCGGCGCGCACGGGATCTCCCTCGAACATGAGGATGAGCCGGCTGCGCGAGAACCCCTGCTGCAGCCGGTTCATCATCGAGGGCCTTCCCAGGGTCTGCCGGGTCACCTGGCGCAACACCGCCGGCAACACCGAGGTCCGGAGCAGCCCGCGCAGCGAAGGCGGCACCCCGGGCTTCTTCTTCGCGCCGGCCTTGCCGACGAAGGCCGTGTCGAAGGGATCGTAGAGGCGCGTCACCGCGGGCCTGAGCCCCTCTCGGAAGATGAGCCGGATCGCCTCGAGCCCCTTCTCCACCGAGCTGAACTCGAAGCCGTGAAACACGCGGCCCTTGGGGTTGGGGAAGACGCGCAGCTTGGCGCCGGTGAAGGCGCACAGGGTGCCCTCGGAGCCGACCAGCAGCGGCGTCAGATCAGGCCCGGAGAACGGCCGCTCGGGCGTCTGCAGGCGCTCGCCGGTGCCGAGCACCACCCGCGTCGAGAGCACCATGTCTTCGATCTTTCCGTACTTGCTGGAGAACTGGCCCGCGCTCCTGGCGGCGAGCCAGCCGCCCACGGTGGAGCAGGCGATCGACGAGGGGAAGTGGCCCAGCGTCCACCCTTTGGAGTTGAGCTTGCGCTCGAGCGTCTCGCCCAGCACGCCCGCGCCGACCTCCACGGCGCGATGGGCCGCGTCGACCTCGCCGATGGAGTCGAAGCGCTTCAGATCCATCGTGACGCCGCCGTTGATCGCCCACGTCCCGCCGCACACGCCCGAGCCCGCGCCGTAGGGGATCACCGCGAGCTTCTTCGCGCGCGCCAGCTTGATCACCGCGCTCACCTCGTCGTCCGAGCCGGGCCACACCACCGCGTCCGGCGGCGCAGGGATCTTGCCTTGCCGAATCCACAACAGGGCCAGGGGCCACAGGTCGCGCGCGTAGGCCAGGCGATCGAGATCGTCGGTGCTGACCCGGCCCCCCACGGCCCTGGCGAGCGCTGGCCTGGCCTCGAGCACCTGGGGCCTGGGCGGGGGCAGCGCAGCCGCGGAGACGTTCGGCAGGCGCGTCATTCAGGGCCTCGGGAAGCAGCGCATCGCCAGGCGAGTTCTACCACCGCTGATTCGCCCCGTTGCAGGCGAAACCTTGTCGACTGGGGCGGGCGCGGGGAATAGAGCGCAAGGCCATGGTGCGCCGTCTCCGTCGCAGCGCGCTGGGGCTGCTCGCAGTCCTCGGTGCGCTCATCCTCACCGGGTTGGGTGTGGGCTGCGCGCTCTCGGCCCCCACGTGGAAAGGGCCGGTCACCGATCACTTCGACGGCCAGAAGTTCCGCTCGCCCGGGGTCGGAGCGCGGGGATCCTTCGGCGACTTGCTCAAGTGGCAGGCCCAGCGAAAGCCCGGCCCCTGGCGCGAGTACCACGAGGAGCCGTACGGCCCACCGCCGCCCCGCGAGGTGGCGCTCGGCGCGCTGCGCGTGACGTTCATCAACCACGCCACCACCCTGATCCAATTGGATGGCATCAACGTGCTCACCGACCCCATCTACGCGGAGCGGGCGAGCCCCTTCGACTTCGTGGGGCCTCATCGGGTGCGGCCGCCGGGGATCAAGTTCACCGAGCTGCCGCGGATCGACGCGGTGGTGCTCTCGCACAATCACTACGATCACCTGAACCTGGAGACGCTCGAGCGCATCGCGAACACCTGGCCGGGCGCGCGGTTCTTCGCGGGCAAGGGGAACAAGGCGCTGCTGGAGAAGCACGGGCTCTCGAACGTGGTCGAGCTCGACTGGTGGGAAACGCGCGAGCTGGGGCCCATCACCGTGCACAGCGTGCCCAACCAGCACTTCTCCAACCGCGGGCTGTGCGACGCCGACGGCACCTTGTGGACGGCGTGGGTGCTCGAGGGCAAGGGCGGCCGCGCGTACTTCGGCGGCGACACCGGCTACGGCAAGCACTTCACCCAGGTGCAGGAGAAGCTGGGGCCGATGCGCCTGGCGGTGTTGCCGATCGGCGCGTACCTGCCGGAGTGGTTCATGGCACCGGTGCACATGGCGCCTCACGAGGCCGTGCAGGCGGCGATCGACTTGAAGGCCACGCTGGCGGTGCCGATGCACTTCGGCACCTTCGCGCTCGCGGACGACGGCGAGACCGAGCCGGTGGCAGCGCTGCAGGCCGCGCTCGCCGAGAAGCCCGCGCCCTTCGTGGTGCTGGGGTTTGGTGAAGGCCGTGACGTGCCGGAGGTACAACCGTGAAGCTGCGCTCGATCCTGGTCTCCCTGCTGGCGCTGGTGGCGTGTGCTCCCGAGCGTGAAGCGGCCCTCAGCGTGACGGTGAGCATCGAGCCGGGCACGGTGTCGAGCCACGTGGTGGTGACGATCGCCGGCGGCGAGGTGACGAAGAAGACCAGGTGCATTCCGGTGGCGGGGCAGCGGTTCCTCGACGTGGGGGTGGTGCAGTCTGATTTTCCGCCGACCGTGAGCTTGCGCGCCGACGGCTTCACCGACGCGGACTGCCAGCTCGCCACCGATCCCATCGAGAACGCGGTGCCGATCGAGCGCCGCTTCCGCAAGGGGTTGATCATCGATGCGCCGTTGGTGCTGCGCGTGGTGCGGCCGGCGATCGAGACGAACTGCGCCAACGGCCTCGACGACGACGCCGACGGGCGGGTGGACTGCCAGGACGTCGACTGCACCGATCGCAGCTGCTCCACGGGCAACGCCTGCGTCACCGGGCAGACCTGCAGCAACGGCGGGTGCCAGGGTGGGCAGCAGGTGATGTGCGGCTCGCCTCCGTCGGGGTGCTTCATGGCGGGCGGGCTGTGCGTGGTGGACGCGGGCTGCCGGTACCTGGCGATGCCGGGCAACCCGTGTGACGACGAAAACGACTGCACCACGACCGATCGCTGCGACGGCACCGGTCAGTGTGGCGGTCAGATTCGCGCGTGCACCCAGCCACCGCCGGGCCAGTGCTGGCTGGCCGCGGGGGTGTGCGTGGCCGACGCGGGGTGCACCTATCAGCCCGACGTGGGCGCGAGCTGCAGCGATCAAGACAACTGCACCGTCGCTGATCAGTGCACCGGTGACGCCGGCTGCGCGGGGACACAGGTCACCTGCGCGCCGCAGGAATGCGCGGTGCCCTCGGGTGCCTGCACGGCGGATGGCGGGTGCCTGTACGCCGCGCTCGACGCCGGGCTCGGCTGTGGCGATGGAGGGGCCTGCAACGTCCAGGGCGCCTGCCTGCCGCCCTTCCCCTTCGTGCCCTCGACGGTGGCGATCAACGACATCCCCAACCCGTCGCGCGGCAAGGTCACGTTCGCCTGCGGCACCACGGTGATCGATACGTTGGCGTCCGGCGCCCCGATGGTGACGAACTACTGCAATGGCATGCCGATGTTCGGGGCGGCCAGCATCACGCAGGTCGGCGGACTGGCGACGGTGGTGCTCGCCTTCGAGGACCTGGAGATCGCGGGCGGGAGCACGCTGTCCATCGTCGGGGTGCGGCCGGCGATCGTCGTGTCGATGCGGGACATCGTGGTGCTCGGCGCGATCCAGGTCAGCGCCGGCGCGCAGCCCTGCACCAGCGGGGGCGCCGGGGGGAACGGCTCCGGGTTCGCGTACAAGTCGGGCGGCGGCGGCGGCGGCTTCGCGACGGCGGGTGGCACGGGTGGCTCGGTCAACCTGGGCGCGAGCGGCGGGGCAGGCGGCGCCATCAACCTCGGCACCATGCTGCGGGGCGGGTGCCCCGGCGGGCTCGGAGGCGGGAGCAGCGCGCGGGTGTCACCGGGCGGGGGCGCCCTCCAGTTGGTGGCGCGGCAGACCATCACCATCGCGGGCGCCGTCGATGCGGCCGGCCGCGGGGGCGAAGGCGGCGGGTTCGGCAACGGAGGAAACGGCGGGGGCAGCGGCGGCGAGCTCTTGTTCGAGGCCCAGCAGGTGATCGCCTCGTCGGGCGGGCTCACCTGCAACGGCGGCGCTGGCGGAGAA
>VFKJ01000488.1 GCA_009885595.1 Myxococcales bacterium
CGACGCGCTGGTGAAGCAGCGCTGCGTGACGGTGGTGAGCGAGCTCTCGGCGACCGACCGCGCGCAGCTTCAGCTCGATTATTCCCGCTGCGGGGCGCCCCCCTGACCTCGGCGGCGCCGGCAGAGTGACCGGCGCACCCCGTCATCTTGATGGAAGCGTCAGCGGGCGCTCGCGCCCAAGGGCCCGTCTTCAGGGCGGAGCGGCGGTGGCCCCGTTGCTGCTCTACAGCGCAGCATGATCCGACTCTCTGCCCTGCTCGCCTTCGCGGTCCTCAGCAACACCGGCGCCTGCAACCCGGTGGAGGTGGCGATCGACTGCCACGCCATCTGCTCGCGCTACCAGACCTGCTTCGACAAGAACTACGACTTGAGCAAGTGCGAGACGAGCTGCCGCCAGAACTCCACCAGCGACGCCGACTACCGGCACAAGGCGGAGAAGTGCGTCGCCTGCATCGACGAGCGCAGCTGCGCCTCGGCCACCTTCGGCTGCGGCGTGCCCTGCGCGACCGTGGTGCCCTGAAGCCTCAGCGGGCGCGGGGCTTCTTCACCTTGCGCTTGCGCAGCGCGCCGACCGACGGCTCGGAGTCGAGGCCGATGCGCATCTGCAGCTTGAAGTTGCTCAAGGCGTTGAAGCGGTCGAGCGCCGCCTTGAGGTCGATCGCCTTCTGCGCCGCGCGAATCGTCTGCGCCGCCACGGTGTCGGTCAGGTCGGTCGCCGCCAGCCAGGCGTCGTCGATGATGCCGGTGCGCTGGGCGTCGGCGTCGAGCTTGATGGAGAGATCGTCGAGCACGCCGGTGAGCACCATCGCGCCCGCGCCCTCGGAGAAGCGGTTGAACTCGAGCAGGTCGGAGAAGAGCAGGGTCACCTCGGCCCAGGTGCCGCTGACCACCTCGGGCGGGCGCCGCTTGAGGCGCTCCACCACCGAGCCCGGCAGGACCTCGAGCATCAGGCGGGTGGACACCTTCTGCTCCGCCAGCACCTGCTCGTAGAGCTGCCGGGTCTCCCGATGCAGCAGCCGCACCTCGAGCAGGTTGTGCGCGCGCAGCAGCACCTCGCTGAGATCGAAGGGCTTGCTCACGAAGTCGCGCGCGCCGGCCTTCAGCGCTCGCAGCTTGTGTTCGGGCTGGGCGGTGATCACCAGCACCGGCAGGTAGCTGTCCTGCCCCAGCTCCTTGAGGTTCTCCATCACCTGGAAGCCGTCCATGCCCGGCATCTGCAGGTCGAGGAGGATGAGGTCGTACTTGTGGAGCAGGTGCAGCTCGCAGACCTGGGTGGGGTCGCGGGTCGAGGTGACCTGGTCGTAGCCCGCGTTCTTGAGCATCTGCTCGAGCAGGAGCACGTTGGCTTCCTGGTCGTCGACGATCAGGATCTTCCCATGGAGGATGTCGGCCGGAGTCACCATTTCAAGTCACGCTTCCTTGTCTGCTTGCGACGTCCAGCGCCAGGTTCAGCGCTTCCGTGAATTCGTTCACCTTGATGGGCTTGGTGAGGTAGCGCAGGAAGCCCGCATCGAGCCCGCGCTTGATGTCGTCGCCCATCGCGTTGGCGCTGATGGCCACCACCGGAATGTGCGAGGTCAGGGGATTGGCGCGCAGCAGCGCGAGCGCGTCGATCCCGCTGATCCCCGGAAGGTTGATGTCCATCAGGATCACCTCGGGCAATGCGGCGCAGGCCAACTCCACCCCGGCCTGCCCGGTCACCGCGGACAGCAGCCGCAGGTCGCTGCGCCGTGCCAGCAGTTGCACCACCAGCTGCAGGTTCGCCACGTTGTCCTCCACGTAGAGCACGGTGCGCTGCGCCCCCGCGGGCTCCTTCTTCATCGCCTTGCGCAAGGTGGGCGCGGTGGCCTCCGTGCGCAGCGTGGGGGCCTCGGACGAGTCGAGCTCGAACCAGAAGGTGCTGCCGATGCCGACCGCGCTCTCCACCCCGATGACGCCGCCCATCAGCTCGACCAGCAGC
>VFKJ01000922.1 GCA_009885595.1 Myxococcales bacterium
ACCACGACCCGATGCACAGCGACCGCGACGTCGACCTGATGGTGCTCGAGTGCCAGGAGCGGGCTGCGGCGCTCGGCGTCGAGCTGGAAGTGTTCGGCGCGCGCGAGGGCATCACGCTCAAGGTGTAACTCCTGTCTCCCTCTCCCCTGCGGGGGGAGAGGGTCGGGGAGAGGGCTGTCCAAAGCCGTCACCCCGCAGCGCGCTTGGTCTCCTGGTACAGCCACATCGGCATCGGGTGCACGAGGTCCCACTCGATCTGCATCGGCCGATTGCCGCTGTGCCTGCAGTAGATGACCGGACCCAGGTTGACGTACGGCATGGTTTCCCCGCGGTCGGTGCTCGGTCGCTGCCGCACGAAGAGCAGCGCTTGGTGCCCATCCTTGTTGGTCGTCGCCAGGTATCGCCGCCCGGTCGGCGTTTCTTCGTGGCAGGTGCTCTGGGTTTCCCAGTGAAAGCGAGTCGGGCTCAGCGGGTAGTCGTCGTACAACGTGGTGGGCGTGTAGTGCTCCTCGGACTTTTCGAGCGTGACGAAGAACAGATCGATCCCGCACTTCTTTCCGTAGTGAACCCCGGTTTGGATTCGCAGCACGCCACCATTGCGGTTGCGCTCATCCATTCCTGCGAGCACTTCGTCGAGGCCGTAGGTCGCGTGAAGTCGAAGCGGCAGCTCCGCAAGAGCGCCAGCCATCGGTCGCCAGAGCCAGCGTGACCGATCCGCAAGCACCCCCAGCAGTTGCATGAGTTCCTCGCGGAGCGCCTTCCGGCTCCAGAGGTGCTTCCACGCGTCTGTCATTCCTGCGTAGGGCTCGCGCGAGTAGCCCAGCAAGACGTAGAGCCAACGCTGCATCACATCATCGGCGTTCGCTTTGGGCGGCGTTGGGTGATCGATCAACGCGCGAAGTCCATCCAGTCGCTGGGAGTCGTCGACGTGGAGCATGCGCGAAAACGCGCGCTCGAGCTGGAGGTCATCGTCCACGCGCGAGTCATTCAAGAGCCCGGCCTCGCGGCGGATCCGGGTGTAGGTCCAGGGGTCAGTGCCCGATGCGTAGACCTCCTCGGGCTCAGTTCCCGTCTCCGCCAGGAAAGTCGCGAGGTCGACGTCGCGCCCGAGGTGTTTCAGATCTTCGACCAACGCGCGCTTCCCCAGCCGCAGCGCCTGCTGAATGTTCTCCAGCACGGACTCTTGCGACTGCCGATCGAGCTCGATCACGCAGCCACTCGGGAGCGACGGGAAGCCGGCCTCGACCTCGCGCTGAACGCCGCGCCGGGTGCCTCCGACGATCGCGCGGTAGCGGAGATCGAAGCGGAACTTTCGATGCGCGTTGCCAATGAAGTCGAGGACCGTCAGGCATTCCTTGCGCTGACTCTTCCTGAGGCCACGGCCAAGTTGTTGAAGGAAGACCGTGGCGCTCTCCGTCGGCCGGAGGAAGAGCACGGTGTCCACGTCAGGGAGGTCAACACCTTCGTTGAAGAGGTCGACGCTGAAGAGCATGCGCAGCTGTCCATTCCGCATCAGGGCGAGGGCCTCTTCGCGCTGAGTCTTGCCGGTGTCTGCCGAGACGGCCCGCGACGG
>VFKJ01000450.1 GCA_009885595.1 Myxococcales bacterium
CGCTGGGCGGTCTGAGGCTCGAGTTCAGCGGCTCCTTCCCCGCGCAGGCCGGCAGCGAGAGGGTCACCTTCGGGGTCGACTCGATCAACGTGGGGCCCTGAGCTTCCGCTTCAGACACGCTGTGAAAGGTGAAGATCGACACAAGCTCGGGCTCGACGTGGACCAGGTGTTCAAGGCGACCGGGGCCCAGAAATCGAGCCCCGATCGCTGAAGGAAGTTCAGCGGGTGCGCAGCTTGCCGCCCCGGCTGCGGGTGAGCATCACCACGCCCAGCACCACCAGGGAACCGATGACCGAGAACAACAGCCCGGTGGGCCTGAACTCCATCAGGTTGCCGTTCCCGTACAGGTACGAGCCGACGAGCCCGCCGACGAACGAGCCCACGATGCCAAGGACCGTCGTGAGGGCGAGCCCCATCGACTGATCACCCGGCATGAGCGCACGGGCGATTAATCCAGCCAGAAATCCAACCACGATGATTGCCAGGATACTCATGAGACCTCCGAAGACGGGGTTTGACCGCGGTGTTGGTTGAGCAAGCGGGGTGCCACCCAAGGGGGCTCGCGGCCCAGAGGTGAGCCGTGAGCGCGCTGAGGCGAGCTGCGCCAGCCCGGCAGAAACGCCACAGCCCAGGCGAGTGACGTTCGGCCAGAGTGGCACATGCGCTGCACAGCTCCGGGGAAGGAATTCCAATCATCGATGAATCAGTGAAAGGGGCCGCCATGGAGGCCACCGAGTCGTTGTGGATGGATCAGCCGCAGCTGGAGGCCTTCCCGCGGTACGTGGGGCAGGGTCGGCACTGGGACGTCATCGTCATCGGCGGCGGCATCACGGGGGTGACGTGCGCGTGGCTGCTGGAGCGGGCGGGGCTCGAGGTGGCGCTGTTCGAGTCGAACGAGCTGACCTTCGGCGCCACCGGCCGCACCAGCGCGCACCTCACCGAGGTGCTCGACACCCGCTATCACGCGCTGGTGAAGGACCGCGGAGAGGACGGCGCCGCGTTGATCGCCCAGGCCAGCCGCGAGGCGATCGACTTCATCGAGCGCACTTCGCTCGAGCAGATGATCGACTGCCAGTTCCTGCGCGTGCCGGGCTACCTCTACGCGCTCACCTTCGACCAGGTCGACGAGCTGGCGAAGGAAGAGAAGGCCTGCGAGCGGGTCGGCGTCACCGTGCGCAGGCCGTTGCAGGTGGGCTTGCCCTTCAACGTGCGGGCGGCGCTCGAGTTTCCCCGGCAGGCGAGGTTTCAGCCGCGCTCGTATGTGTTGGGAATGGCCGCGAGGCTGCCGAAGGAGACCTGCCAGGTCTACGAGCAGTCGCGGGTGGTCGACGTCATCGATGGCACCCCCTGCCGCGTCACCCTCGAGAACGGCTCCTGGGCGACCGCCACGCACGTGGTGATGGCGACCCACTCACCGC
This sequence comes from Myxococcales bacterium, assembly GCA_009885595.1. Classification (GTDB taxonomy): domain Bacteria; phylum Myxococcota; class Myxococcia; order Myxococcales; family Myxococcaceae; genus Archangium_A. The sequence goes on from VFKJ01000450.1 coordinate 1,419, forward strand.
TCAACACCCTGTGGCTGCAGACCCGGCTGGCGCACTACCAGACCTACGTGGTCTCGGGCCCCAGCCCCCTGGACCTGCCAGGGCTGTATTGGGATCTCGAAGATCCGTACCACTACATCCGCGGGATTCAGGTGAACGGCGCGCAGCACCTGCTGGTGGGCGGGGAAGATCACAAGACCGGGCGCGAGCCCGACACCCGCGGCGCGTTCGATCGCCTCACCACGTACGCCGGGCGCCTGGGCGTCAAGGTCACGCACGCCTGGTCGGCGCAGATCCTCGAGTCGGTCGACGGGCTCCCGCTGGTCGGCCGCAACGCCGCCTCTGAGCACGTCTACGTGGCGACCGGTTACGAGGGGAACGGGCTCACCTTCGGCACCATGGCCGCGCACCTGCTCGCCGATGCCTGCCTGGGCCGCAAGCCTTCCGAGCTCGCGACGCTGCTGGAGGCGACGCGCTTCAGGCCGCTCTCGTTCAGGTCGTTGCTGCACGAGAACCTCGACTACCCGATTCACCTCGTGAAGGACGCGGTCGCCCCTGCCGAGGCCGGGTCGGTGGGCGAGGTCGCAAAGGGCGAAGGCAAGCTCGTGAAGGTCGACGGCCGCAGGCTCGCCGTCTTCCGCGACAACGACGGTGACGTACACGCGGTCACCTCGGTGTGCACGCACCTGGGGTGTCACGTGCACTTCAACTCCGCCGAGAAGACGTGGGACTGCCCCTGCCACGGTTCGCGGTTCAGCGTCGATGGCGGGGTGCTGAGCGGCCCTGCGAAGAAGGAGCTGACGCCAGTGGCGGTGACCGACCCGCTCGCGCCGCCGCTGCCGTCCTCGCCTCGGCCGCGCGAGGCCGAAGAGCGCAACCCGCAGCCCCTCGCGTCTCCGCCGCGGCACTGAAAAGCGCTCAGCGGGTGGGCGACGCCCGCGGAGTCAGGCCGTTCGGCCAGCACGTCGAAGCCGACATGAAACGGCCCGGGGTGGCCATTGAGTCCCAATGGCTCACACCCCGGGCCAGGACTGCCTCACATGCTGCTGGTGCGGCGGCCCTTCAGGTCCTTCTCGATGGTCTGCGCCATCTCGAGGTGGTGACGGAGCGTCGGCAGGGTGCTGGTCGCCCAGCCCTTGAATTCCGGATCGTTGCCGGTCTTCGACTCCTTCTCGAAGAGGCGGATGCTCTTCTTGTGGCTGTCGATGACCGCGCTCATGAAGTTCTTGTCGAAGTCCGCGCCGGTCTTCTTCGCGAGATCGTCGTACTTCTTCACCGCCGTGCGCTGCGTGGCGGTGAGCGCGGTGTAGGTCGGCCGCGTGGCGGTCACCTCGGTGCCGCCCGCAGTGGAGCCGGTGCCCCCCACGCTGCCGGTGCCGAGGCTGCCCGTAGTCGACCCGCGGTTGGGGTCATTCTCCCGAGCGCCATAGGTGTCGGAAGGAGCGGTAATGCCGCCGCTGGGGTTGGTCGAGCCCGAACCCATGTGGTTATCGCCGGCGCCCATTCGTTCACCGGTCATGGTCCCTTCATCCATCGAGCTGCCCATGCTGCCCATGCTGCCGGTCGTTCCCGTCGTGGTGCTGATGTTGGTGGGGAGCGTGAAGCCCTTGCCCTCGGCGACGCCGCGGAGCGCGTCGTTCGCCTTGGTGTGGTCGTCGATCAACTGCTGCGCGAACTGCTTCACCGCGGGGTCGCTGCTCTGCCTCACCGCGAGCTGTGACAGCCTGATCTCGGACTGAGCGGCGACATAGGCCTCCTCGACGAAGGTCGCGTCTGCCTTGCCCTTGTTTGCCTTGATGTCGTCGGCGAACGCACCGACGGCCAGCACGGCTCCAATCAAACTCAACTTCAACAATGAACGTCTCATGGTGTGACTCCAGGGTTGTACGATGCGGGTGGCACCGTCGGGCCCATTCGCCTCAACGTCTCCACCTGCCATCCCCATCGAGCATCGAGCGTGCCACCTGTGCCCCGGTGGACCCACACTGCACCAACGGCGAGCCGCGAACGGAGCGCACCAACCAGAGTTGCCAGTGCGTGCTCATTCGCACCGACCGCCGTCGCCGGCAAACCGCCACAGGGCGGTCGAGCAGGTCGTGGCGAAGTGGGCCGCTGGACATTCTGGTCAGCCAGCCGGCCCACTCATTCACGTCGACGGCGGTGGCCACACCTCGGCCTGAAGCGCGGGCGTCGACGCGTACACCTTGAGATGCAGGCTGCGGTAGACGCCGCCGCCCAGTTCCTGCTTCAGCGCGAGCCACCTGCAAGGCGCGAAGAGGTCCGGCTGGTCGTCGGGGTGCGCATACAGAATCCGCAGGGCGCGCGGCCTTCGAACGAGGGAGGCGCGCAGCTTCTCCTGGACCGCTTTCATCACGGCTCCGAAGAAGGGGTTGAAGAGGTAGGCGACGGTGACGTCGTCGGGCACGTCCCATTGAGTGGCGTCGACCTCGAGCACCTCGACGGGGGTCTTGAGCCGGTGCTTCGCAGCGAGCACGTTGTCGCGCGCGAGCTTCGCCAGGGTGCCGAGCAGCTCGACGCCCATCACGCGCTCGAGCTCCTGGCGTCCCGCCATCAGCAGCGACCTGCCCAGGCCCGCGCCGTAGTCGACGAAGACGTCGCCCTTCCGCAAGCGCAGCGCGCGCAGCCCGCGTCGCACCAGAAACCAGGGGAGCGGCTCGTAGCGGACGCTCTCCGAAGGCACGTCGCGTCGGCTCGCGACGGTGGCGGCGGTGGTGTCGACGCAAAAGTAGCGTTCCCAGAGCTCGTCTTCCGCACGGACCAGACCCCACCGCCAGCCATCGACTGTCGTGAGCTTCGCAATCCGTTTCTTGAGTTGGAGGGCGGCGGTCGTCATGCCGCCCTGTCCGTGCAACCTGGGCGCCATTCGTCAGTGCGGCTGGCTCTCCCACGAAGCAGAGGACGTGATGTTCGACCGGGTCCCGAAGACGAAGAGGGCCCTCCTCAGAGCTGGGCGTGCCGGCTCAAGGCGTGGTGAGGAGCCCGGAGACGAGGTCGGCGCCCCCCAGGTCCACGGCCCAGAGGTAGGCGAGGGCCTCTCCACTCGAGAGGCTCGGGCCGGAGAGCGCAGTCACGGTGATCGCGTAGGTCTTGCCGTTCTCCAGCAGGCCAGCGGGCAGGGGCAGTCGCCTGCTCCTGGTGAGGAAGCGCGCGATGACGGAAGCCTGCGTGCGGCCCGACGACGACGTCAGGCGGCGCAGCAGCACCACGTACTGAGAGGCGATGCCCGCGGCCGGGGCGGTCCACTCCAGCACCGGCGTCAGGCCGCTGAGGAGCACGTTGCCCACGGCGCTCTGCCCATCGAGGAGCAGGGCCTGCGGCGGCGAGATGCGCGGCGCGACGGGTTGGCCCGGGGTGAGGGCGGTCAGGGGTCTCAGCTCGTAGATCACGCTCCGCACG
>VFKJ01000044.1 GCA_009885595.1 Myxococcales bacterium
ATGATGATGCCGCCCTTGGTCTTGGTGTCTTCGGCGATGCGCTTGACGATCAGCCGGTCGTGCAGGGGACGAATCTTCATGGTGGTTTCTCCAGAGTGAGTGTTGCTGCGGGTTGGCGGTTAGCACTCGACCACTTCGAGTGCCAGAGCCGAGGTCGCGGTGGATATAACCCTCGTTCCCCGAGCGTCAAGGCAGGAACTGGCACTTGCCGGGCCCGAGTGCCAGTGACCCCAGACCTGGGGGTTGGCGCTTCCAACCCCGGAGTGCCAGCGTAACAGCCTGAATTGGTTAGGTGTTTTTTGTAGCTACGGCGCTGTACCGCTACGATCTCTTGGCCATGGAGGTCATGAGATGAGTCAACTGGTCTTGAGCGGGTCGCTCAAAGAGTTCTTCAGGATGCTGGTCGGAGAGGTCGTCAAGCGGCAGCGGGTGTCGATCGAGGAAGTGACCGAGTTCTACGTGGTCAACCTGCTGTCGGACTACGCCAAGGCCGAGAAGCTGTTCACCCAGGGAGTGGACGGCAAGCGGGAAGCCGAGCCGCTGGCGGTGCTCTACCACCGGGCCCTGCAGCAGGAGCGGGAAGAGAAGATCCGCACGCTGCGCCAGCTGGGCGACGTGTCGCTCTACACCGCGGGCTTCTTCAACAGCTCGCTCAAGGACAGCGTGGTGGGCGCCGACTACTACGTGCAGATGGGGCGCAACGCGTACAGCGCGGTCGCCGATCTGGCCGGCAACAGCTCGCTCGCCTCGGTGTACCAGGAGCTCTGCCTCAAGTTCTCGTCGCTGGTGGAGGTGCTCGAGGAGATCTCCGCCCGCGGGCTGGCGGCCACCGGGCCCCAGGGCCAGCTCAAGGTGTTCGAGACCTGGGCGCGCACCGGCAACAGCCGGCTGGAGCAGGTGTTGATCGACTCGGGGCTGTTGCCCGCCAGGAAGCTGTTGGCGAACTGATGCTCGACGTCATCCAGGAGCAGCTCGAGGCCATCTACGGAATCCGCGCGGACTACCGCGTGAAAGATTTCCTGGTGGACTCGGACACCGCTCGCAAGCTGGGTGGCTCGGGGCGCGCGCGCGAAGAGTTGCTGGTCGCCTCGGGCGCCGAGGGCCTCGAGCTGGCGCTCTACATCGAGCCGGCGCTGCTGGCGCGGGTGTCCAACGTCGGTCCCGAAGGCGCGATGAGCGCGGACTTAGGCGATTTCTGCGAGGTGGCCGAAGGGGTGTCGCACTTCCTCTACGTGGCGCACACCGCCCGCCTGGAGCGGACCGTCTCGCTGCTGGAGTTGGAAGCGCAGGCCGAGGTGGATAAGTTCGCCGTCTGCACGCTGCTCAAGTGGGGACTCCACGTGGGTCGTTGGGCCGGGTCTCTCGTGGGTCGCCTCTTCGAGCAGGTGCAGCTTCGTCCGAACCTCTCCCACGCCGAGCGCTGGCGCTACCTCGAGGCCAACCGCCTGGCGAAGTCGTACTGCGAGCGGTTGTTGCCGGTGGTGCGCGCGGGCCGCATGGACAAGCTGCTGGCCGAGCTGCGGCACGCCTATCGCCTCGGCGCCGAGGCGAAGCTTCAGTATTTCGGGCGTGCCCGATGACGGCGGCGTGACTACAACCTGAGGCGTGGTCGCGACCCGGGAATACTCAGCTGGCGGGGTCGTGCTGCGGCAGGTCGACGGGCGCACCGAGATCGCGGTGATCAAGCCCGCCGGCCGCAACGTGCTCGCGCTCCCCAAGGGGCACATCGAGAAGGGCGAGACCTCTCAGAAGACCGCCGAGCGCGAGATCCTCGAGGAGACCGGCCTGGTGGTGGTCTGCATCAAGAAGCTGGGCGACGTGAAGTACGTCTACCGGTTCAAGGGCAAGACCATCTTCAAGTGCGTCAGCTTCTACGTCTTCCGCTGGGAGGCCGGGGAGATCGACCAGATCGCCGAGGCGATGCGCAAGGAGGTCGACGTGGCGAGGTGGATACCCCTCGAGGACGCGGTGGCCAGGCTCAGCTACCCCGGCGAGCGCGACATGGCGGGCCGGGTGCTCGACGAGCTGATCAGCGAGATCGTCTCGCCTTCCTGAAAACACGTCGGCCCCGCTGCCTCAGCGAGGGAGCAGGGCCGAAGGTGAAACGCCTGGCGGTCTTCAGCCCTGCGCGGCGGGCGCGTTGAACTTGCCCATCAGCGCCTCGCGGACGTCGCGATCGAACTTCACGTGGCCGGTGGCGATCTCGCGGATGGCGAGCACGCAGGGCTTGTTCTTCGAGTGCTCGACGAGCGGGCGGGCGCCGGCCATCAGCTGGCGGGCGCGCTTGCTGGCGAGCAGCACCAGCGCGAAGCGGTTGTCGACGTGAGGGAGGGCGTCTTCGACGGTTACGCGGGCCATGGTGGTGTCCTTGAAAAGAAGTACGAAAGGCGGTGTTCCTAAGCGGGACGGCCGGTTGCGTCAAGCCTCGCGGCCCGCTCCCTGCCCACGGAGGCTGGTGAAAGAGGCGCCTCGACTCCGCTCGGCGTGAACGGAACCGGCCGAATCCGTTCAGCCCGAGCGGAGTCGAGGGCCGTACTTCAACGCCCTCCCGCGAGAGCACTCACCCGCCGCGCTTGGCGGTCCGCATCGTCTTCACCAACGCCACCGACTCACCCACCGAGACCGCCCCGGTCGCGAGCACGAGGCCCACGTAGACGAGGAGGTCGATGACCAGCCGCATCGTGCCCAGGCCTTGGAGCACCAGGCGGTCGAGCGTGATCACCACCACGCAGGCGAGCAGCGTCTTCACCAGCATCTTCGCCAGCCGGGCGTCGATGACCACCTTGCCCAGCCGCCAGACCATCACGCAGACCACCACCGCCTCGGTGGCCACCGCGGCCATCGCGCACGCCGCGCCCGGGCCGCCCACGCCCCAGTCCTGCGAGAGGTGCACCAGCCCCATCACCAGCAGCGGGTTGAGCGCCATGCTCATGAGCGAAGTGGTGGTCACCGTCCACTCGCCGCCGCTCAAGTTGAGGGCGATGCCCAGCACGACCGCGGTGTAGGTCAGCAGGAACGTCGGCCCCAGGATGCTCAAGGCCCAGGCCGACGCGGCGTATTGCTCGCCCAGCACCAGGTGCACCCAGACGTCCGAGCCCACCGCGATCGCCAGCGAAGGAGGGAAGGCCAGCACCAGGATGAGCTCGAGCGTGCGCCTGACCATCTCGTGGTACTCGGCCTTGCCGCGGGCCTGCACGCGCGCGAGCAGCGGCATCACCACCCCGCCCATCATCGGCACCAGCACGAAGGTCATCTGCGCCAACTCGGCGGCGGCGCTGTAGAGGCCGATCTCCGTGTCGTTGCTGCGCACCCGCAACACGTTCACGTCGAAGCGGTGCACGACCACCAGCGCGACCGAGTTCACGTAGAACGGGAAGGCGCTGCGCAGCACCGGGGTGATCTTCGACCAGTCCACCGTCAGCCGCAGGTTCACGTGCCGGCGCGCCAGCCAGAAGCAGACGACCAGCTTGGTGAGCTCCGCGAAGAACACCGAGAGCGGGATGCCGATCAGCGGCAGCTGGAACACCATGGTGATGATGAAGCCCGCGGCCCACATCAGCTTGATCACCACGTTGAGCGCCGAGAGCCCGTCGATGGTGCGCGCCGACTGCAGCAACGCAGTCAGCGTCTGGTTGTAGCTCGTGCACACGTACGCCGCGCCGTAGGCCCAGACCAGCATTCGCACTTCCGGGGGCTGCCCCATCAACGACAGCACCGCGCCCATCATCAGGAAGATGGCCAGCGCCATCACCGCGCGAATGGTGAAGACGGTGCCGAGGAAGGCGTTGGCGCCGTCCAGCGTCACCGGCACGATCTTGCGGGTGTAGACGTCGATGCCCAGGCTGAGGAAGACGAAGGACGTGGTGGTGAAGGCGTCGGCGAAGTTCACCGGGCCGATGACCGTGGGGCCCAGGTAGCGCCGCAGCGCGATCCGCACGCCGAAGCCGATGCCGAGCGTCAGCACGAGCGAGCCGCCCAACAACACGGCGTTGCGCATCGTCGTGGCCACGTCGGAGCGCGAGGCTTCGGCGGAAGAAGAATGCTCGGTCACGCGGAAGCTATAGCTGCCCAGCTCCTGCTTCGTTCGGCAATTCGCCGGGAGAACCTCACCCGGTCTTGAACAGGATCGGCCAGACGAGCTTGTACGGCGCGGGCCCCTTCAGGAATTGCAGTTTCAAAGCAGCGTCGCGCAAGCAGTGCGCGAGCTCAGGACCTGGTGCCCACGGTGAGGAAGGCGGGCATCTCCACCTTCAACGGGCCCGCCCCCACGCGCTCGAGCACCCGCGCGTAGAGCTTCTCCATCACCTTGGGGTAGTCGGCGCCCAGGTGCTTGGAGAGCGCGGCCAGCGGGGCACAGCTGGCGGGGAACCAGGCCCAGTACTCCTTGAGCGTGGGGGCCTCGAAGCCGAAGGTGGCCTCTTCCACCCGCACGTCACTGAAGCCCGCGGTGCCCATCTCGGTGCGGCAGGCCTCGGGGGTTTCGAGCACGCGGGGGGGGGCCGGCAGGTTGGGCAAGAGGTCGGCGAGCGAGGAGAACACCGCCGCCATGAAGGGCGTCTTTTCCAGCGGCGCCCAGCTGGACACCACCACCTTCCCGCCGGGGCGCACCACCCGGTAGAGCTCCTGAAAGCCGCGCGCGCGGCTGGGGAAGACGAAGAGGCCGAACATCGAGAACGCGGCGGCGAACTTGTCAGCCGGCAGCTCGAGGGCCTGGCCGTCACCCACCCGGGCGTCCACCTTGAGCTGTCTGGCCGCGGCGGCAGCCCGGAGCTGGTCGATCATGTTCCGCGAGAAGTCGACGGCGGTGACGGTGTGCCCCTGCGCCGCGGCCAGCAGCGCGAGGGTGCCGGGGCCGGCTGCGACGTCGAGCACCTCGGACGCGGGCGGGACGGCGGCGAGGCGCAGCGCTTCGCGCGCGTAACCTTCCAACACGGGGGCGACGTGCTTCGTGTAGGCCTCGCTCACGAGGTCCCACGTCGCCGGCACGGCCATCGGGCTTCCGGGTTTGGTCATGGCGCCGCCACCTAGCCTCCGCCGGGCTTTCAGGCCAGCAGTCGTTCGAGGGCCAGGCGTGTTTCAGGGGGCAGCGCAGGGGTCAAGCGCAGGGCCCGGCGGGAGAGCAGGCGGTACAGGCTGCCCAGCTCGGGGGGGAGCGATTCCAGGTGCGACTGCACCACGCCCACGTCGCCGCGCACCACGGGCCCTGTGAGGCCGCGCTCGAGCCCGCGCGACTGCACGCCCCGGAGCGCCGAGCGCGAGAGCGGCAAGAGCGCCTGGAGCGCGACCTCGCGATCGAGCCCGGCTTCCTCGAGGGCCGCCACCGCGCCATCGAGCAGCGCGACCAGCAGCCCGGCGCTGAGCACCGCGCCTGCGTGGTAGGCGGAGCGGCCGGTCTCGGGGACCTCGAGCGAGGACATGCCCAGGGCGTGCGCCATGCGCTCGAGCGAGGCGTGCAGCTCGCGATCGGTGCTGGCGAGGGCCACCGCGTGGCCTGCGAGCGGATCCTTCGGGTCGGAGATGGCCGCCAGCGGGTGGAACGAGCCAAAGGGGCGCTTGCTCCGGGCGCCGGCGAACACGGCCAGGGGGAGGGCGCCGCTGCAGTGCACCAGCGCGGTGGTGGGCCCCAGATCTTCTTCGACCAGCTCCATCGCGGGCACCACCGCCGAGTCCGGCACCGCGAGGATGCACAGGTGGGCTGCGCGCAGATCGTCGTGATCGGCCAGGAACACCCGCTGCGAGGCGGCGCGGCGCACCGAGTCTGCCGAGCGCGGGAGCACCGCCACGTTCCACCCGGCCTCCTTCAGCCCGAGGGCCAGCGCCCCGCCCACCCGCCCAAAGCCGACGATCACCACCCGTGGGGGCGGGGGCGTGCGCCGCCGGGGCGCGGCCTTTTTCGTCTTCTTCAACTCAGGCGCTCCGCTCCGGCGAGGGGGCGGAACAGCAGCTGCCCCGCGGCCAGCTCGATGCGCACCCGGTCGCCCTGCGCGAAGTCGCCCGCGAGGATCCGCTCGGCCAGCGGCCCTTCGACCAGGCGCTGCACGGTCTGGCGCATGGGGCGCGCGCCCAAGGTGGGGTCGAACCCGCCGCTCTTGAGCAGGTGCGCCACCACCTCGTCGCTCGCCTCGTAGGCGATGCCCTTCTCGGAGTGCAGCCGCTTGCTGGACTCGGTGAGGAGCAGGGTGGCGATCTTCGCGACCTCGATCTCCTTGAGGGGCTTGAAGGCGCAGCGCTCGTCGATGCGGTTCCACAGCTCCGGGGGCAGCGAGCGGCGCGCGCTGTCGGTGGCGGCCTTCTCGCCGGTGACCTCGACGCTCTCCTGGCCAAAGCCCATCGAGCGGCTCTTGGCGGAGAACGCCTCGGCGCCCAGGTTGGTGGTGAGGATCACGATGGTGTTGCTGAAGTCGATGTGGCGGCCCTTGCCGTCGGTGAGCCGGCCTTCCTCGAGCACCTGCAAGAGCAGCAGCAGCACGTCGCGGTTGGCCTTGTCGATCTCGTCGAGCACCACCACGGACGAGGGCTTGCGGCGCACGGGCTCGGTGAGCTGGCCGCCTTCGCCGAAGCCCACGTAGCCGGCGGGCGCGCCGATCAGGCGGGACACCCCGTGGCCTTCCGACATCTCGGACATGTCGATGCGGATCATCGCGTCGCGGCTGCCGAAGACGACGTCGGCCAGGCCGCGCGCCATCTCGGTCTTGCCCACGCCGGTGGGCCCCAGGAAGAGGAAGCTGCCCATGGGCCGGCGGCTGGAGAAGCCGGCGTAGTTGCGGCGCACCACCCGCGCCACGCGATCGATCACCTCTTCGTGGCCGATGACGCGCTTGCGCAGGTCGCTCTCCATCGAGAGCAGGCGCGCGGAGTCGTTCATCAAGAGCCGCTCTTCGGGCAGCTGGGCGATCTTCGCGATCACCCGCGCCACGTCCTGCGCCTCCACCAGGGTCTTGCCTTCCCGGTGGCAACGCGAGCCCGCCAGATCGAGCACGGAGATCGCCTTGTCCGGCAGGAAGCGATCGCTGATGTACTTGGCGGACATCGAGGCGGCGGCCTGCAGCGCGTCGGGCGCGTACTTGAGGCGGTGGTGCTGCTCGTAGCGCGTCATCACCCCGTTCAGGATGTAGACGGTGTCGGGGATCGACGGCTCGTTGACCACCACCGGGGTGAAGCGGCGCTCGAGCGCGGGATCGTTCGAGAGGTGCTTGCGGTACTCGTCGTGCGTGGTGGCGCCGATGCAGGGGAACTCGCCGCGCGACATCGCGGCCTTGAGCTCGTTGGCGGCGTCCTGCGGGCCTTCTCCGGTGGAACCGGCGCCCATCAGGGTGTGCACCTCGTCGATGAACACCACCACCCGGGCGGCGTTCTTCACTTCTTCCTTGAGCGAGTTGAGGCGCTCGGAGAACGAGCCGCGCAGCTGGGTGCCTGCGACCAGCGTGCCCATGTCGAGCTCGATGATCAGGCGGTCGCCCAGCGGGCCCTTCAGGTTCGAGAGCTGCTGCGCGACCCCTTCGACCACGGCCGTCTTGCCCACGCCGGGTTCGCCCAGGAGCACGGGGTTGTTGGTGCGGCGCTTGCCCAGGATGTCGATGATCTCGTCGATCTCGCGGGCGCGGCCCACCACGGGGTCGAGCTTTCCTTCGCGGGCGAGCGCGGTGAGGTTCTTTCCCAGCGAGGTGAGCAGCGGGAAGGTGCGCGGATCGAGCTGCCACTTGCCCGACATCACGGTCGGGGCCGCGCGGGGCGCGTGGTGCGAGGGCGCCAGTGCGGGCGCGGTGGCGAGCTCGTCGAGCTCCTCGTCGGAGACGTCGTCGACCAGATCGCGAATCGACATCGCGGGCTTCAAGGTGGCGGGCTTCGGCGTGGGCGGCGGGGCGACCACCGCGGTGCGCGCGGGCGGCGCGAAGGGCAGGGGGGGCGCGCCCACCGGACGGCCGGAAGAAGCGCGCGGCACGTTCGGGGGCAGCTCCCGCTGCAGCATCAGGCGGCGCGGCATGCGGCCCGAGGTGAAGTACGAGAGCGCCGTGTTGCGCAGGGCCGTCAGATCCATGCCCGTCTTGAAGAGGAGATCCTGCGCGGAGCAGCGCACCCGCGTCATCGCGATCATCGCGTGCAGGCAGTCCGCTTCGGCAGAGCCGCAGTTGGCGGCGATCTCCTTGCCCTTCTCCCGCAGCTCCTTGACGAGCCCTTCCGGCTCGTTGGGCGCCGAGGTGAGCAGCTCGAGCAGGATGTCTTCGTTGACGCCCTTCTCGCCCAGCAACATCGCCGCGCGGTTCTCCACGGTGAACATCGCCAGCAAGACGTGGGCGGTCGTGAGGCGCTGGTTGACGCTCTGGGCGATGTCTTCTGCCTCCAGCATCACTTGAGCGAAGTCGGTGCTCTCGACCATGTGGTGATGGACTCCCCGTGCGCCAGCGTGAGGCCCGAGTTGTACACCCCCGAGATCGCTGCCCCAAATTTTCCGCTACAGGTCGCCACAACGACGAAGCACCAGGGGTGATCCAATGCTTCCGGGCGGTTGGCTCAGAGTTCTTTTCCCATGGCGAAACTGGGGTGTTGGTGAAATCACCCACCGTCGCGGGCGTTGAGTGCGCGCCGCCCCCAAACCCATGGAAGCCCTGACCTTGCCCCTGCGCGCGTTACTCGACCCGGTCGGGGCCATCCCAAAGGCGGTGGAGACGCGCCGCTGGCTGGTGCCGTTGCTGCTGGTCGCGGTGTTGACCGCCGCCGCGGGCGCGGTGATCGCGCTGCGCCTCGACGCTTCGCGCCTGGTGATCCCGAAGATGGCGATGTCGGGCGAGCTGATGAAGGCCAGCGAGCGTGAGGTGAACGAGGCCATCGAGCAGGCGCAGCGGGTGGCGCTGGTGGGCGGCATCGCCAAGGGCCTGCTGCTGATGCCGATGCTGGTGCTGCTGCTCTCGGTGGCGCTCAAGATCGCCGCCTGGCTGCTGGGGAAGAAGGCGCTGTTCGCCGATCTCTTCACGGTGGCGGCGCTCACGATGCTGCCGGTGGCGGTCTTTCACGCCATCGAGGTGCTGGCGGCGCTCAAGTTGGACGTGATCACCCCCCGGGTCGCCGAGACGTTGGTGCCCTCGTCGGTGGCGGCGCTGGTGCAGCTGGCGCCGCCGGCCCTCAGCCGCGTCTATGGCGCCATCGACCTCATCAACATCTGGGCCTCGCTCTTGATGGGCCTGGGCTTCGCGGCCGCCTCGAAGTGGACCCCGTGGAAGGGCGCGCTGTTCGGCCTCTTCCTCTACGTGCTCTTCGCGTCGGCGTTCATGGTGGGACTGCCGGGCCTCGCGCCGCCCGGCGGTGGAATGGGGGGGAAGTGACGTTGAGTCTCTCGAGTTTGCTTTTGCTGAGCCAGCTCGCCGCCACGCCGATCACCCTCGACGAGGTGCGAGAGGCTTCGCGGCAGTCGCTCGACGCCATCCGCGCGCAGCTCGACGTGGTGCGCGCTCAGACGGCGACCCGGGCCTCGCGCTCGGTGATCTTCCCCCAGCTCGACTTCAACCTCGGCGCGGGCGTTTCCTTCATCGGCTCGCAGCGGGCGTTCCAGACCGTTCCGGTGGTCGATCCCGCGAGCGGCACCATCAGCGGCTTCGAGCAGAAGCCCGTCGACACCAACCCGGTGGAGCAGGGCCGCTTCACCCTGGGGCTCTCCCTCAACCAGCTGCTCTACGACGGCGGGCGGTGGTGGAATCAGATCGCCCAGTCCGGCGCACAGGAAGAGGCGACGCGCGGCCAGCTGGTTGAGCAGCAGCTTTCCAGTGAGCTCGAGGCGACGCGGCGCTTCTTCGAGCTGGTGAAGGCGCAGCTCACCTTGAAGGTCTTCGTGGAGACGGTGGGGCGCAGCAAGCAGCAGGTCGAGCGGGCCACCGCGCTCTACGAGGCGGGCCGCGCGCCCCGCAGCGGGGTCTATGACGCCCGCACGAACCTCGCCAACGACGAGATCAACGTGGTGCGGCAGAGGCAGCGCATCAGCCAGGCGCGGCTGTCCCTGCTGCAGTGGCTGGGCCGCAGTGACTCCGCCGTCGAAGCGGTGGTGCCGGCCGGCCTCGATCAGCCGCAGTCCACCTACCAGACCGCGACCGCGCTGAAGACGGCGCGCGATCGCCGGCCGCTGTTCAAGTCGCTGGAAGCCAGCGTGCGGGCGGGCGAGCTGGGCCTGGCGGTCTCGCGCTCCGACTACTTCCCCCGCATCACCGCCTCGGCGAACTACTCGCGCAACTCGCCCGAGCTGGGGCGCTTCGTCGACCCCACCCGGCAGAACGTGCTCTCGCTGGGCGCGAACCTCACCTGGGATCTCTTCAGCGGCTTCCAGCACGTGGCGCAGGAAGAGCGGGCGCGCGCCGAGCTGACGCAGGCCCAGGCGCAGCAGAAACAATCGATCATCGACCTCGAGGCCGAGATCACCCGCGCGAACGACGCCTACGCGACCGAGGTCGAGGTGCTGGCGATCTCGGAGAAGAACCTCGGGGTGGCGCAGGAACAGACGCGCCTGGAAGAAGAGCGCTTCGCCGCCGGCGCGGGCTCGTCGCTCGAAGTTCGCAACGCGCAGATCAAATACACGCAGGCGCAGCTCTCGGTGCTGCAGGGCAGGGCGGACGTCGCCACGGCCAGGGCAGCGCTGGAGCGGGCAGTCGGAGGCACACCATGACGTGGTGGAAGGGTTTGATCGCGGCGTTGATCGTCGCGGGCGTGGGTGGCATCACGTTTGCGGGCCTGCGCGAGAAGCCGCCGCCGGCGACCGAGGTGCAGTTCGGCAAGGTGAAGAAGGGCCCCATCACCCGCACCGTCACCGGCGCAGGGAAGGTCGAGGCGGCCACCACGGTGAAGATCAGCAGCAACCTCTCGGGCGATCTCACCGAGCTGCTGGTGAAGGTCGGCGACACCGTCACCAAGGGCCAGGTGCTGGCCAAACTCGACAAGCGCCGGGTGGAAGCCAACGTGCGCCAGGCGTCGGCCTCGTGGTCTGCCGCGAAGAGCGAGATGGCCACCGTGCAGGTGGAGATCGATCGCCTCACCCGCGAGCTTTCGCGCGTCAGCGGCCTGGTGGAAAAAGGGCTGGCGTC
>VFKJ01000945.1 GCA_009885595.1 Myxococcales bacterium
ACATGGAGTCGCAGCGCCAGGCGGGCGGCCTGGTGAACCTGTTCAACATGTTCTCGGGCGGCGCGCTGAACCAGATGTCGATCTTCGCGCTCGGCATCATGCCGTACGTGTCCGCGAGCATCATCATGCAGCTGCTGGCGGTGGTGGTGCCCACCCTGGAGCGGCTGCAGAAGGAAGGCGCGGCGGGGCGGCAGAAGATCAACCAGTACACCCGCTACGGCTCGATCGTCCTCTCCATCGTCCAGGGCGTCGGCATCTCGCGCTACCTCTACTCGTTCGGCCGCTCGGCGGCAGACGACGGCATGGCGCTGGACAAGGTGGTGGTGCCTGACTCCGTCAACACCGTGTGGTTCTCGTTCCTCACCGTGATCACCCTGACCGCCGGCACCGCCTTCATCATGTGGCTGGGTGAGCGCATCACCGAGAACGGCATCGGCAACGGCATCTCGCTGGTCATCTTCTCCGGCATCGTGGTGGGCATTCCCCCCGCGGCGCAGGGCCTGTGGCAGGCGGTCGACGCCGAGGCGATCACCGGCGGCATGGGCGGCGTGCTCGGCCTGCTGTTCCTGATGGTGCTGGTGATCGGGGCGGTGGTGTTCGTCGAGCGGGGGATGCGGCGCATTCCGGTGCAGTACGCCAAGCGCGTTTCGGGCCGGCAGATGTTCGCGGGCCAGGCGACCTACTTCCCCCTCAAGGTGAACGCGTCGGGCGTCATTCCCCCGATCTTCGCCGGCGCGCTCCTCTCGTTCCCCGCGACGATCGCCACCTGGGTGCCCGGGATGGCCGGCGTGCAGCGCGCCCTGCAGAGCAACCAGTGGGTCTACAGCGGCCTCTTCGTGGCCCTGATCATCTTCTTCGCCTACTTCTACACCTCGCTCACCTTCCGCGCGGACGACGTCGCCGACAACATCAAGAAGCAGGGTGGCTACATCCCCGGCATTCGCCCGGGCCGCCAGACGGCCGACTTCATCGAGCGGGTGCTCAACCGGCTCACCTTCGGCGGGGCGTTGTACCTGGCGGCGGTGTGCGTGCTGCCCACGGTGCTCGCCGGAGTGCTTCAGGTGCAGTTCTACTTCGGAGGCACCGCGCTTCTGATCGTGGTCGGCGTGGCGCTGGACACGGTGCAGCAGATCGAGCAACACCTCATCAGCCGCAACTATGAGGGTTTTGCTGGTCCTCGCGGTCCGCGCATCCGCGGTCGTATCCGCAACGCTGCAACGGTTTGAGGGAACCGCCCATGCATCTCGTCTTCTTCGGACCACCTGGAGCGGGGAAGGGCACGCAGGCTCAGAAGATCGTCTCGGACTTCGGGATCCCCCAGATCTCGACCGGGGAGATCCTCCGGGCGGCGGTGACCGCGGGGACCGCCCTGGGCAAGCAGGCAGGTCCGCTGATGGCGGCCGGCAAGCTGGTCCCCGACGAGCTGGTGATCGGCATCGTGGAAGAGCGCCTCAAGGAGCCCGACTGCGCCAAGGGCTTCTTGCTGGACGGCTTCCCCCGCACCATCCCCCAGGCAGACGCGCTCGCGCAGTCGCTGGAGCGGCTGGGCAAGCGAATCGAGCACGTGGTCTCGCTCGAGGTGCCTGACGCGGTGATCCACGAGCGCATGAAGGGCCGGGGCCGGGCGGACGACAGCCCGGAGACCGTGCAGAAGCGGCTCGACGTGTTCCGTCAGCAGACCGCGCCCCTCAAGGCGCACTACGAGAAGTTGGGCCTGCTCCGGACGGTGAACGGCGTTGGTTCGTTGGACGAGATCGCCGCCGGAATCCGCAAGAGTATCGGCCGGTAAGCCGCCACTTGCATACATGAGGCGGAGATGGTAGTGGCCGCCCTTCCTACGAGCCTTCACGGGCTTGTGCCGTTGTGATTTTACGCCGCACCGAGGTTTTGATTTGGCGAAGGAAGACGCGATTGAGGTGGAAGGAACGGTGAAAGAGCCGCTTCCCAACGCCATGTTCAAAGTGATGCTGGAGAACGGGCACGAAGTGCTCGCGCACATCTCCGGGAAGATGCGGATGCACTTCATCCGAATTCTCCCCGGCGACAAGGTGAAGGTGGAGCTTTCCCCCTACGACCTGACGCGCGGCCGCATCACCTACCGAGCCAAGTAAACGCAGTTTGAATTCGCAGTTTTTACGAGGAACACCCCATGAAGGTCCGTCCGTCCGTCAAGAAGATCTGTGACAAGTGCAAGGTGATCCGCCGCAAGGGCGTCATCCGGGTGATCTGTCCGGCCAACCCGCGTCACAAGCAGCGCCAGGGCTGAGCTTCATCAGCTCCAGACCAACTCATCAGTTCAAGGAACGAAACAATGGCTCGTATTGCAGGCGTTGATCTCCCGGTTCAGAAGCGAGTCGTCATTTCGCTCCAGTACATCTACGGGATCGGTTCGAAGACCGCGCAGACCATCGTCGAGGCCGCTGGCATCGACATGACCACGCGCACCAAGGATCTCACCGAGGAGCAGACCCGGAAGATCCGCGAGATCATCGAGGCGAACCACAAGGTCGAGGGTGACCTGCGCCGCGAAGTGACCATGAACATCAAGCGCCTGATGGACCTCGGTTGTTACCGCGGCCTCCGTCACCGCAAGGGCCTGCCCGTTCGCGGTCAGCGCACCCACACCAACGCGCGCACCCGCAAGGGCCCGAAGCGTGGCGTGCAGCGTGTCAAGCCGGCGGCTCCCGCGGCGAAGTGAGCATTTCGACTTTCAACCTCAAGCCTCACTCGTAGCGAGTGAGGTCGATCACCTGTAGGGCGGAAACCAACAATGGCTGAAGAGACGATCCCCACACCTGCCGCTGCCCCTGCTCCCGCTGTCCCGGCGACCCCGGAGACGGCTGGCGAGAAGAAGGCCAAGAAGAAGAACAAGAAGAACATCCTCAACGGGATCGTTCACATCCAGTCGACGTTCAACAACACGTTGATCACGTTCACGGACATCACGGGCAACGTGATCTCGTGGTCGTCGGCTGGTTCGCGTGGCTTCAAGGGCTCGCGCAAGTCGACCCCGTTCGCGGCGCAGGTCGCGGCCGGCGACGCGGCGGCGAAGGCCATCGAGCACGGGATGAAGAACGTGCAGGTGCTGGTGAAGGGTCCTGGCGCGGGTCGTGAGTCGGCGCTGCGTGCGCTGGCCGCTGCCGGCCTCAAGATCTCGCTCATCCGCGACGTCACCCCGATCCCCCACAACGGTTGCCGGATGGCCAAGCGCCGTCGCGTCTGACCCGACCCTTCAAGAAGAACACGGAGAACTACTTTGGCTCGTTACACCGCAAGCGCCTGCCGTATCTGCCGGCGTGAAAACCTGAAGATGTACCTCAAGGGCGACCGTTGCTACACGGACAAGTGCGCCATCGAGCGCCGCCCGTACCCCCCCGGCCAGCACGGCCAGGGCCGGGTGAAGTTCTCGAACTACGGCGTGCAGCTGCGCGAGAAGCAGAAGGTCAAGCGCATGTACGGCCTGCTCGAGAGCCAGTTCCGGGGCTACTTCCACCGCGCGGCCGCGGCGAAGGGCAAGACGGGCGAGACGCTGCTGCAGATGCTCGAGCTGCGCCTGGACAACGTGGTCTTCCGCATGGGCTTCGCGGACACCCGCGCCGAGGCGCGCCAGCTGGTCCGCCACGGTCACTTCACGGTGAACGCCAAGCGGGTCAACATCCCCTCGTTCTCGGTGAAGCCGGGCTCGGCCATCGAGGTGCACGAGAAGAGCAAGAAGATCCTCCGCATTCAGGAGGCCATCGAGACCGTCGACCGCCGCGGCATTCCCCAGTGGCTCGACGTCGACAAGAAGGCGCTCAAGGGCTCGGTCAAGACGGTCCCGAACCGTGAAGACCTGACGATGCCCATCCAGGAGCAGCTGATCGTCGAGCTCTACTCGAAGTAAGCAGCGTTTCCTGGCTGCTGACCGGAGCAGATCGCGCCTTCGGGCCGATCTGCTCCTTGGCTTTTTAGAAGGTTTGAAAAATCTCCCGAGCCGTCCTCCCGCCATCACGGTGGGTACGTTGGTGGCGGCTCGCAACGAGGGCAACACACATGGCTGATTCGTCTCTGATTGCGAAGAACTGGCGCGACCTCATCAAGCCCCGGAAGATCGATGTCGATTCCGAGAGCACGGGCACCTACGGCAAGTTCGTCGCCGAGCCGCTCGAGCGCGGGTTTGGTACCACCATGGGCAACTCGCTGCGGCGGGTGCTGCTGAGCTCGCTGCAGGGCGCGGCGATCACCACCGTGAAGATCGAGGGCAACGGCGGGCTGGTGGAGCACGAGTTCACCACCATTCCCGAGGTGTCCGAGGACGTGACCGACATCGTGCTGAACCTCAAGGAAGTGCGTCTGCGCATGCACACCAACGAGGCCAAGACGATTCGCATCGAGGCGGAAGGCCCGAAGGACGTGAAGGCCGGCGATCTGATCACCGACGACCAGGTCGAGGTGCTCAACCCCGGTCACCACATCTGCACCCTCGCCGAGGGCGGCAAGATCAAGATGGACATCACCTGCCGCCGTGGCCGTGGCTACGTGCCTGCGCAGAACAACAAGGTCGCCGGCTCGCCCATCGGCGCCATCGCGATCGACTCGCTCTTCTCGCCCGTCTCCAAGGTGAACTACCTGGTGACCAACGCGCGCGTGGGGCAGCAGACCGACTACGACAAGCTCTCCCTCGAGGTGTGGACGGACGGTTCCGTCAGCCCGCAGGACGCCGTGGCCTACGCCGCGAAGATCCTCAAGGAGCAGCTCACGGTGTTCGTGAACTTCGAGGAGTCGGAAGAGCCGGTGGCCGCCGAGACCCCCTTGCAGGAAGCCAAGCTCAACGAGAACCTCTTCCGCTCGGTCGACGAGCTGGAGCTCTCGGTGCGCAGCGCGAACTGCCTGCAGCAGGCGAACATCCGCACCATCGGCGATCTCGTGCAGAAGACCGAGGCCGAGATGCTCAAGACGAAGAACTTCGGCCGCAAGTCGCTCAAGGAGATCAAGGAGATCCTGGCGGAGATGGGCCTCTCGCTCGGCATGAAGCTCGAGAACTGGCCCCCGAAGACGGCGCCCGTGGCGCTGCCCCCGGCGGCTCCCCGCGTCTGAAGTCTCGAAGTTTGCTGCACCTCGGGAGCATCTCGCTCCCGGGTTCACCAAAATCCGTCGAGGCTGACGGGTTACGTCCACCGGGTACCTGGTACGGCCGCGGTGGTTGAAAGAAGGCAGTCATGGAACACAAGGTCGGCAATCGAAAGCTGCAGCGCGAGACGGCACACCGCCTGGCGATGCTCAAGAACATGGTCACCTCGCTCATCGAGCACGAGCGCATCGTCACCACCGTCCCCAAGGCCAAAGAGGCCCGGAAGATGGCGGAGAAGGTCATCACCCTGGGCAAGAAGGGTGGCCTGAACAACGTGCGGATGGCGCAGAAGATCGTGAAGGACCGCGTGCTGCTGCAGAAGATCTTCGGCGAGCTCAAGACCCGCTACGCCACCCGCAAGGGCGGCTACACCCGCCTGATGCGCGGCGGCTTCCGCAAGGGCGACGCGGCGGACATCGCCATCCTCGAGCTGGTGGACCGCCCCGAAGCGGCCCCCGCGGCCGAGGCGAAGCCCGAAGAGAAGAAGCCCTGAGCTTCGGCCACCACTGAAGAAGAACCCGCCCCGGTTCCAGAGATGGAGCCGGGGCTTTTCATTGCCCGAAAGCTTCAGGGGACGGGAGCGCCGTCGCGCAGCAACGCGACCTCAGCCTCGGGGTCGCGCACCTTCACCACGATCTCGGTGATCGAAAGCGACGAAGGCGCGCGCTTGCCCTTGTCGTCGAAGAGCACTGCCGGGGAGAGGGTGGTGTTGCCTCCCTCTGGGGGCAGCTGGGACATCGTCGAGCGGTACTTGCCGTTGACGACGATCTCCACGTCCTTCCACACCTCGGCGCTCTCGTTCTTGATCATGTAGATGGGCGAGGCCGCCTCGCCGCTGACCACCAGCGCCGCGTTGATGTCGTTGCTGGGGCCGGTGGACGGGCAGGCGATGCCGAACGAGCCGATCGCCAGCAGGAACCACAGGCTGATCACCATCGCCTTGTATTTGAAGAAGCGATCCGAGCTGCGGAAGTCCTCCACCACCTCGCCCAGGATGGAGAAGGAGTTGAGCAGGGTGTCGGCCGCGCCCTCGCGGAGGCGCTTGCTGGAGAGCCCGCGGTCGACGGGCGCCAGCGGCTGGGCGCGCGCGGCGGACTGCACCGCCTGCAGGCGGGGGTTGCTGACCGAGGCGGGCCGCGGCGGCGCGGACGGGCGGGCGGGGCGCGCCAGCTCGAGCTCGGGTTCCTTGTCGTCCTGGGGAGGCTGACCGTCGCGCTCGCTCACGGCCAGGCAGTGTAGCCGAAGGTCTACCGAATCTTCAGCCGCTCCAACGCACGGGAGGCGATGGCGTTCTCGGGCTGGGCCTCGAGCACCTTCTGCAGCCACCCCGTCGCCTCGGCCGAGGCCTGGTCCTTCTCGGTGTTCGAGCGCGCCTTGGTGAAGCGCTCGGTGTGCAGCACGCCCAGCCGCAGCATGAACTCGAGGTTCTCAGGCTCGCGATCGAGCACCACCCGCAGCTCCTTGTCGGCAGCTGGGAAGTTGCCCTCGAGCTGGTGCACCAACGCCAGCTTGCCGTGCGCCGGCGCGCTCTCGGGCACCAGCCGCACGGCCACCTCGAAGTCCTTGCGGGCGGTGACGAAGTCCTGCCGCTCGAGCGCGGCGTCGCCCAGCTTGAGCCAGGCCTCGTCGAGCACCGGGTTGCGCTCCAGGGCCAGCTGGTAGTGCTCCTGGGCGTTCCTGGGCCGCTGCCGGGCGTCGTAGAGCTGCGCGAGGTAGAGGTGATTCTTGCCGTCGGCGGGGGCCAGCTCGATGGCGCGCTTGAGCGAGTCCACCGCGCGGCCGGCGTCATCGAGGCGGGCCCAGGAGAGCCCCAGGAGCGCGTGGAGGATGGCCTCGTCGGGGTGATCGCGCAGCAGTTCCTCGAGCTGGACGATCGCCTGCTGGGGCACGTCGCCGACCTCGAGCCACTGAATGGCCTGCTCCAGCTTGGCGCGCGCCGAGCGGGGGAACGCCGAGAACGGATCGGCGATCTGATCCATCAGCGCCCGGGCCACCTTCACGTCGGCGGGGGTGGGGCCCCCGGTGACCACGGTGCGGATCGCCTCGGTGGCGCCGGCGTTGTCGCCGGTGCGGTAGCGCACCTTCGCCAGCGGGAGGAACCAGCTGGGGCGATCTCCTGCTTCCTTCGCGGCCGACTCCAGCTCGAGGCGGGCGGGCTCGTACTGCTCTGATTCGAGCAGGGCCACGCCCAGGCGGTAGCGGAACTCGGGCTCGCCGGCGGCCAGGGCGACCGCGCGCCGGAAGTCGGCGATCGCCGGCGCGCTCGCATCAGAGGCGCGGGCGAAGCGCACCAGGCCCTGCTGGTAGTGGCTGATGGCGGTGTCCTTGTGCGCCAGCTCGGCGAGGAACTGCTCGGCGGTGCCGCCCTTCACGTGGGCCTCGGCCACCATGCGGGCCAGCGTCAGATCGCCGGGGGCCTTGGCCTGCAGCTCGAGCAGCAAGGGGAGCGCCTTGCCCCCTTCGCCGCGCTGCAGGAAGACCTGCGCCTCTTCGCGCGGCGTCAGCTTCGCGCTCGCCGCGCCCGTGGTGACGCAGCCGGCGAGGAACCCGAAGCCCAGCAGCAGGAACCTCACTCGGCGCTCCGATCGGCCGGCAGGGGACCGCGCTCGGAGACGCCCTCGAGCCCGCGCGCCGCCACCGGATCGGTCTTGTCACCGCCCAGGCCGCCCAGGGCGAGGCTCTGGTCGATGATGTGATCGCGCACCTCGCGGATCAGCAGCTCGCGGTCGTTCTCGAAGCGCTCGGGGGCGATCGGCTGGCCGATGCTCACGGTGATCGGCCCCGGGGTGATCTGCCAGGAATTCTTCGGCATCAGCTTGCCTGAGCCTTCGATCGCGACGGGCACCACCGGCACCCGGGCCTTCATCGCCAGCGCGAAGGGGCCCTTCTTGAACGGGTGCACCTTGCAGTCGCCGCTGCGGGTGCCTTCGGGGAACACGATGATGCTGATGCCCCCGCGGATCTGCTCTCCGGCCTCGTCGAGGGAACGCACCGCCTCGCGGTGGTTCGAACGATCGACGAACACGAACTTCGCCGCCCACATGTACCAGCCGAGCATCGGCACGTACTTGAGCTGCTTCTTCGCCACGAAGCGCGTGTCCCAGGGGATCGACATGAACAAGGTGGGGATGTCGATGGTGCTCTGGTGGTTGCTCACGAAGATGTACGGCTGGCCTTTCTTCAGGTTCTCCAGGCCCCGCACCTCGAGCTTCGCGCCGCCGGCCCACAGCAGCACCGGCGACCACCACCGCTGCACCACGTACATCGAGGCCGAGCGGTTGAAGGTCACCAGCATCGCCACGAACGTCAGCGCCCCCATCAAGAGGGTCCAGACGATCGCCACCACCACGCAGAAGACGTTACGCACCATTCACTTGCTCACGAGCGCCTTGAAGTCGGGCGCTGGGGTCAAAAAAACGAACGCAGGGTCCGCTGCCACCCGCTCGGGGTTCCACGCAGAGCCGGCGGCCGCGCGGGCGGCGGAGAGGTGGAGGAGCGCGTCGGTCTGCCGATTCTGGGCGGCGGCGAGGCGCGCGAGGCCGTAGCTCCCCAGCGGCAGGTGGGGGTGCTTGCGCTGCAGGCCCTCGAGGGTGCCCTGGGCGTCGCTGAAGCGGCGCAGCGCGATCTGCGCAGAGCCGAGCAGGTACTCGTTCTCCGGCTCGCCGGGGCTGGCCGCGGCCGCGCGGGTCGCCGCCGCGAGCGCCGCGGCCGCGTCATCAGGAGCCCCCCGGGCGAGCAGCGCCTGCGCCAGCACCCGATTGAAGGTGGCGGTGACGGGCGCCTGGACCAGCAGCATCCGCTCCACCGCGGCGCCGGCGTCGAGGGCTTCGAGGTCGAGCCGGGCGAGGCTGCTCACCGCGTCCTCGGCGTTGGGCTCGATGGCGACCGCGGCAGACCACGCGGCGGCGGCTTCGTCCTTGAGGCCCAGCTCGAACAACGCCACGCCCAGCTTCGCGTGGGCCACCGCGGACCGCGGATCGAGCTGGGTCGCCTCGGTCCACTGGGCGCGCGCCACGTCCCACTTTCCGGCGCGCGCGGCGGTGTCACCGGCCTGGAGCCGCGCGTCGAGTGGCTTCTGACAGCCGGACAGCAGCGCACAGAGCGCGATCGCAGGGACCAGGCGGGACACGGCGCGCCGGTGTAGCACGAACCCACCGGCTTTCTGGTCGCTTCGCCTTGGCCCAGGTCCTCGCTTCGCTGCGGTCCTGGCTGGTCTGGCGGCCGTTCGACAAGGCTCGACTGGGGCCAGCTGCGGGAATAAACCCGTCTCTTCGTGTCCGGCCAAAAGTTCATCGCCATCGCTGGGAACATCGGCGCCGGGAAGACCGAGCTGACGGCCTTCCTCTGCAAGAAGTACGGGCTGCAGCCCTTCTTCGAGCCCAACGATCAGAACCCCTACCTGGCCGATTTCTACAAGGACATGAAGACCTGGGCGTTTCGCAGCCAGATCTTCTTCCTCACCCACAAGTTCAAGCTGCACCGCGAGCTGGAGAAGCAGGAAGGGACCTCGCTGCAGGACCGCACGATCTACGAGGACGCCGAGATCTTCGCGAAGAACCTCTTCCGCCAGCGCCACATCGACAAGCGGGACTGGAAGACCTACTGGGAGCTCTACGAGACGGTGGCCGGCTCGCTCAAGCCGCCCGATCTGATGATCTACCTGCGTTGCCCGGTGAAGACGCTCAAGCAGCGCATTCGCCTGCGTGGCCGCAAGATGGAGCAGGACATTCCGACGGCGTACCTCAACCGCCTGAACGCGCTCTACGAGGACTGGTTCACCCGATACAAGATGAGCCCGGTGCTGGTGTTGCCCACCGACACCCTCGACTACCTGACCAACCTCGTGGATCGCGTGGACCTCTTCCGCCAGATCGAGAAGCACCTGTGACGGGGACGCGAGACGTCTACATCGTCGCCACCGATACGCCCGAGCCGCTCGCGCAGGAGGTGCTCACCGAGGCCTTCGAAGCGGAAGACGTGAAGCTGGTGTTCGGGGAAGACGGCTACCTGTTCTCGGTGCGCGCCGAGCAGTCGCGGGTCGACGTGAAGTTCGAGGCGCGGCTCACCTCGCTGGGGTGGACCCCTGAGCTGCTCACCGGCACGCCCGAGCTGCGGGAGCGCCTGGAGCAGGCGCATGGGTTCTACCGGGTGAGCTTCGAGCCGGGTTCTCCGCAGCCGAGCATCGCGGCCTTCGAGGCGCTGTGGACGGTGCGCACCATTCTCGAGCTGACCGAGGGCGTGGCGGTCGACGTGACGGCGTTCAAGCTGCACTCCGCGATGGACGTCGAGGAGATCACCGAGCTCGACTTCGACATTCGCGATCACATCACCGTGCACGCGCAGCCGCTGGGCGAGGGTGAGCGCAACAACTGGGTGCACACGCACGGCATGTCGAAGTTCGCGGCGCCCGACGTCGAGATGTTCCACATCCCCGAGGAGGATCTCGCCGCCGCCGAGACCTTCTTCCAGGAGCTGTGCACCGATCTCGCCTTCGGCCAGGGCCCCGCGGTGCGGCAGGTGATCTCGACCAGCGTGGGCATGGGCTTCCAGCTGCTCCCGGCCGACGAGGGGCGCTCGAACCTGTATCAGATCGATCAGGAGAGCTTCACCGGCCACACCCAGGGCCTCGTCACCGTGGTGAGCCCCGAGGGGCGTCACGGCATGTCCGACATCCTCAAGCACTACCGGGGCCGCTTCGAGGAAGAGACCGACGAAGAAGCGCGCACCAGGCTGGAAGCCGCCACCCGGCTGCTGCCCATCTTCAAGGGCCGCTACATGCGCAAGGGGCTGATGGAGCCGCTGGCGTTCCTGGTGCGGGCGCCCTTCGAGGTGCACCCCGACGGGGAAGCCGGCGAGCCCGAGCAGGAACAGCTCTGGGTCGAGGTGGTGCAGTGGGAAGAAGACAACCTCGTGGGCAAGCTGGTCGAGGGCGGCACCCGCACCACCGAGTGGCGCAAGGGCTCACACGTCGAAGTCGATGATTCGCAGATCAACGCTCTCGCGGTCGCGCGCGAGGGTCGGCAACTGGACCCGGAAGAGATGGAGCAACTGCTCCAGCTCGAGCGACCGGCTTAACGCGGCTCATTCGGAGGCAGAACGATGGCGGCGCTGTTGTTGCTAACCGGGCCCCAGGCGGGCCGCCGGCACGAAGTTCAGGGTGAGATCTTCATCGGGCGCAGCCCGTCGTGCACCATCTCGCTCGAGGACGCCAAGGTCTCGCGCAAGCACGTGCGGCTGTTGATCGAAGACGGCCAGGCGCGCGTCACCGATCTCGGTTCGCGCAATGGCACCCTGGTCAACGGAGAGAAGCTCGAGGCGGAGATCATCCTGCTCCCGGGGGATCGGCTGCAGGTGGGCGACTCCACCGTGCTGTTCGAGCCCTCGGCACGCGCGTCACTGTCCGATCGCGAGGCTGACGGCGAGCTGCACACCAGCCCCGTGGAGGAGCTGATTCCCGCGGTGGGCGCGGTCGCGGGCCTGTACCACGCGGGCGTGGCGCTCATCTCGGCCACCAGCGAGGCGATGGTGCTGCGGCGCGCGGCAGAAGAGCTGGGGCGCAGCGTGCACGCGGAGAAGGCGGCGGCGCTGCTGGGCGGCACCGAAGGGCTGATGACGGCGGCGGTGGTGGGGGCAGACTCGGTCGAGGTGCCAAGGTCACTGGTGCGCGGCGCCCTGGAGCGCAAGGAAGCGGGGCGGGTGAAGGGGCTGTTGTGCGCTCCCTTGATCGCTTCGGGTGGCGCGCCGTTCGGCATCCTCTACGCAGAGCGCCCGGAGCCGTTCGGGGAAGAAGAGCAGCGCACCATCGCTGCGCTGGGCCGGCTCGCGGGTGAGGCCGTGACCTCGGTGCGCAGCCGGCAGGACGGCGTGGCGCCGGTGATCTCGCTGGTGGGCAGCAGCCGGCCCTTCCGCAAGACGGTGGAGTCCGCGCGGCGAGCGGCGTCGGGCACCGAGAGCGTGGTGCTGCACGGAGAGATTGGCTCGGGGCGGGCGCAGACGGCTCGCTACATTCACTCGCGTTCCTCCAAGGCGCTGGGCCCCTTCGTGGTGGTCGATTGCCGCCGCGCGGCGGTGGAGACGGAAGAGGCGCTCTTTGGTCGCACCAGCGCCCCGGGCGTGCCCCCGCAGTCGTCGGCGTTGCTGAAGGCAGATGGTGGCTCACTGCTGCTGCTCTCGATCGAGTCGTTGCCCCGGCACGTGTCGGAGCGGCTGGCACGGCTGATCGCGAAGAAGGTGGCGCCGGCGCGGCAGGGCGGTGAGGAGCCCGTCGACGTGCGGGTGATGGTGACGGCGCGGGCGTCGCTCGAGGCGATGCAGATGCGCGGCGAGCTCGACGCGGAACTCGCGCGCGCGCTGGCTGGCGTCGAGCTGGAGACCTTGCCGCTGCGGGAGCGCAAGGCGGACGTGATGCAGCTCTTCGAGTGGTTCTGCGGCGAGCTGACGCGCACCCGGCGCAAGGAGCCGCCCAGCCTCTCGCCCGACGCGAAGCGGCTGCTCAGCGACCACCACTGGCCGGGCAACGTGGAAGAGCTGCGGCTGGTGGCCGAGCGGATGTCGCTGCTCTATGGCGGTGGCGAGGTGACGGCGCTGCACCTGCCTCCGGAGATCCAGGACGGCGGCACCGCGGAGAAGGCGCCGCAGTCGCTGGCCGAGCGCATCTCGCGGCTGGAGCGCGACGCGATCAGCGAGGCGCTGCGGCAGGCGAACGGAAAGAAGATCCGCGCGGCGGCTGCGCTGGGGATCAGCCGGCCGACGCTCGACAAGAAGATCGACGAGTTCAAGCTGGTCGTGGAAAAGAAGCGCGCCTGAAGCTGTTTCACGTAGCTCACGTAGCTCCCTCTCCCCGCGGGGGAGAGGGTTGGGGAGAGGGCATGACCGCTTGAAGCTCGTCTATTCCGCAGAAGTCGCAGCCGC
>VFKJ01000069.1 GCA_009885595.1 Myxococcales bacterium
CGATCTCAACAACCGCTGCGTGCTGGTGAAGCGGAACCCCGCTGGCGGCCCCAAGCCCGTCAACCTGCGTGAGTCTGAGGTGCGCGACAGCCAGGGTCAGAACAAAGACTTCATCGCGATCGGCTCGCTGGACTGCGAAGACCTGATCTGCGTGCGTGACTCGCTCTTCGTCTCCGACGCCGGGCTCGACTCACCCGCGCTGGGTTATTGCTCGCGGCAGTGCGTGCTGGGCACCAGCTGCCCCTCGTCCAACCCGGAAGACGACAAGGGTCCCAGGGCGCTCAATTGCCGCGCCCTGCTCCTCTCGCCCGAGACGCTCGCCTTGCTCTCGGGTGCCGACGGCGGCTTCGCGGGCATCCGCGATCCCAACTTCTGCGCGCGCGGTAGCGCCGACGCCGGAATGTAGGCGGACCCCTCACTCTTTGCGCGGGGCTTCAGCCTCGCGGAATCACTGAAACCGCTGGCCTGCTCTTCGCAGAGCAGATCGAACGTCGTTCCCGAACGTGCAACGGGGACGACGTTGGGGTTGTCATTGGTTCCTACCCATCGGTTTTCACACCAAGGGGTCCCGCATGAATCGCACTGGAGTCTTCCTCGCTGTCGCCGGAGTGCTGGCGTTGATCGCGCTCGTGGCTGGAGTGCCTCGCTTCACGCGGCCTTCCACCAACACCCCTGATCCCATCGGCAACCCGATGGTGACGCCCAGGACCGTGAGCAACGGGAGCCTGTCGATGACGGGGCGGCTCTCGCACCCCTTCATCTCCCTGGGCCGGCAAGACGTCTTCGCCACCGTCGATCTGCGGGCGGTCGACGTGCCGGGCGCGGCGCGGTCGTCGGTGAACCTGGCGCTGGTGATCGATCGCTCCGGCTCGATGTCGGGGTTCAAGCTGAACCAGGCCAAGCAGGCCGCGCGGCAGCTGATCAGCCAGCTCTCCGCGAACGACCGGCTCACCATCGTGCACTACGGCAGCGACGTGAAGTCGCTCGACGGCATGCTGGCCACCACCAGCAACAAGGAGCGGATGTTCGCCTACGTCGACGGCATCTGGGACGACGGGGGCACCAACATCGGCGCCGGCCTCACCACCGCGCGCGACCTGCTGCTCTCTGCGCGCAACGAGTTCAAGGTGAACCGGGTGATCCTCATCTCCGACGGCCAGCCCACCGAGGGCGTGATCGAGTTCGAGGGCCTCACCGCCATCGTGCGCGACATCCGCAGCTACGGGGTGTCGGTCAGCAGCGTGGGCGTGGGGGACGACTTCAACGAGCAGCTGATGGCGGGCTTCGCCGAGGTGGGCGCGGGCGCCTACGCCTTCCTGCAGGACGCCGCCCAGCTGGGCGCCATCTTCCAGAAGGATCTGAACGCGGCGGGCACCCAGGTGGCGCGCGGGGTGAGCCTCACCTTCCGGGTGCCCAAGGGCGCACAGCTGCAGCGCGTGCTGGGCTACTCGCAGGTGACGCGCCGCATGGACGGCGAGGCCGAGCTGGTGACGGTCGCCCTGCCCGACTTCGCCGCGGCGCAGCAGGAGCGGGTGGTGGCGCACTTCACCGTCGACGGGGTGACGGCAGGCGACAGCCTCGACGTCAGCGCGCTCGATCTCTCGTACCTCGACCTGCTGTCCGACGGGGCGGTGCACGGCGAGGCGCGGCTCTCGGCGATGACCACCGACCAGGTGAAGGTGGTGATGGACAACCGCGACAAGGACGCCATCGTCTTCGCCGCCCGCGCCCGCGCCGCCGACAACACCGCGAAGGCCGCCGAGTCGATTCAGCAGGGCGATCGCGAAGGGGCGCGTCAGCTGCTGCGCGCCAACACCATCCTCTTCGACGAGGCGAAGGAAGTGGCCGGTGCGCCGGCGGTCGCCGACGATCTCGCCAACCAGCAGAAGCTGCAGGTGGGCATCGATGAGGCCAACACCGAGGCCGACGGCAAGGTCCTGCAGAAGCAGATTCGCACCCAGGCGCGTCGCGACTACGGCCTGATGGGCTCCACGTACTGATCACCGAAGGACACTCACCGCCATGTCCAACTCCGCCGTCATTCAGTTGCAGCACCGCGAAGCCTTCGAGCGCAACGTCACCCGGGCGCTCGCCGCCGGCGCGGGCGCGGGCGTGCTGGCCTTCCTCGCCCAGCGGCTGCAGCTGCAGGTCCCGCTGTCGTTCCTCGCGCTGGTCGCCACCTCGCTGGCGTGCGTGCGCGGCGATCGGTTCGACCGGATGCTGCTGATCGCGCTGTCGGTGCTGCTGCCGGCGATGCCCTGGCTGTTCGGCTTCTCCGCGGGGTGGACGGTGGCGCTGGCGGGCGCGGCGGCGGGCGCGCTGATGGTGAAGGCGCGGCTGGCCGAGCGCGGTGAAGAGGGCAGCGTCGGCGCCGATCGACCCGGCCCGCTGCACTACGCGGTCACGGCGGCGGCCACCGGTGGCCTGGCGGTGGCGGGGACCGAGGTGGCGAAGATCCTGTCCACGCGGCTGACCGATCTGTCGACGCCGGCGGTGCTGAACTTCGCCCTGAGCGGCGTGGTGATCGCGCTGTTCGCCGGCATCGGCTCGCTCGCCTCGCACGTGGCGCTCAAGGCGGACCCGGTGGAGGCGGCTTGTGAAGACCTGCTGCCGATGCTCTCGGGCGAGTTCGCGGCGCAGATCACCCGCGCGCTCTCGCTCTACCGCCAGGCCGGCACGCAGCTGGCCGCCCTGCCCCGCGACGCCGCCCGCGAAGAGCTCGCGCGCACCCTGCAGAAGCTCACCAAGGACGCCGCCGAGCTCGCCGGGGAATGGGCGGGGGTGGAAGCGCAGGTGCACGAGAACGCGCACGCCGATCTGCAGAAGGAGATCGTCGAGCTGCAGCAGAGCGCGAAGGCCGCGCGTGACGCGGTGGCGAGGCAGCAGCTCGAGGCCGCGGCGCGCTCGCTCACCGAGGAACTGGGCCGCCTGGGCGAGCTCCGCCTGAAGCGGGAGCGGGTGCTGGCGCGGCTCAAGTCGCAGGTCGCCCTGCTGGAGCGGGCGCGCGTCGCCCTCATCGGCATGCGCTCGACCCACGCCACCGTGCGCGCCGCCGAGATGGCCGCGGTCGCGCGCAAGCTCAACGCCCTGGCGCTGTCGCAGGGTGACGAGGCGAAGCTGGCACACGAGGTGGCCACCAGCGCCGAATTGGGCGCCCTCGAGGCCCAGGCTTCCGAAGCGGCCCTCAAGTCCGCCATCGAGAAGCAGCAGGACCAGCAGCCTGTCTCTCCCATCAGCGCGAGCAAAGAGTCCATCGCGCCCGCCAGCGACGGCAGCATCAAGAACTGACGCGCGCGGTCGGCGGTGTTACCTCGGCGGTGCCCGTGGAAAACGAAGACGTCGGCCCGACGCTGAACTCACCTTTGTGGATGGTCAGCCAGGCCCCGGGGCTCAACGCCCTGGTGCTGGCGCTCCAGCATCATCGCCGCGCGCTCGACGAGGGCCGCGGTGGGGACCGGCTCACCTTTTCCCGGGCCGAGGTCGCCCGCGCCCGCGCCGAGTTCAGCGACATGATCCGCCGCGGCGAGCGCGACCTGCACCTGCTCGCGGGCCTGCTGGCAGAGCGCTTCCTGGGCGCGGTGCAGCGCAAGAGCGTGGTGATCGGGGAGATCGAGCGCACCCGCGAGCGCTTCACCCTCGCGGTCGACGTCACCGAGGCCGAGGTGATCGGCAGCACCGACATCGACCTGGGCAACCGGGTGCTGGCGCGGCTGGCGATCGCCGATCAACGCGGGTGGCTGCGGGCGAGCCTGATCAGCAACGTGGTCGAGTACGAGGCCGACGCGCCCAACGCGTTCTCCGCGTACCGCCTGCTCACGCGCATCAAGGCCGAGGAGGAGATCTGGAACAAGGTGGCCGACGAGATCTTCGACCTCGATCGGCTGGTGCTCAAGGACAAGCAACTGCGTCACCTCGGCCGCTACGTGAAGGACGTGTTCGGGGTGAAGATCGTGGTGGGCACCTCGGCCGAGGCCGAGCACCTGCACCAGCTGCTGGAGACGCTCCACTTCGAGGACGCTCAGCTGAGCGCGCGCCAGATACCGCTCGATGAAGCGCACCGGCGCCTCGAGTTCATCGAGGTGAAGAACTACCTCGAGCACGACTCGCGCAAGCGCTCAGGCTGGTCGGCGATGAAGAGCGTGGTGGCGTGGGGCGGGAGGACCTTCGAGGTGCAGGTGCAGCCGCTCTCGAACTTCCTCCACGAGCGCGAGCGGCTGACCCGCGAGAGCCACGCGTCGTTCAAGTCGACCCGCGAGCGGGTGCGAGACGAGATCGCCGCGCGCATGCCGCTGTTCGGGTTCTACCGGGCGTTGTTGCGGTGGTTGTTCGTCGATCCGTCCGAGGCGCCCCCGATTCAGGAGGGCGTCGAGGTGGTGCTGACGGATTGAGGTTTTCCCCTCACCCCGACCCTCTCCCCTGCAGGGGAGAGGGAGCTCAGGGCGAAGGAACGAGGCCCTGCGTGCCCTCGATCTTCACCTTGAGCCC
>VFKJ01001159.1 GCA_009885595.1 Myxococcales bacterium
CGCCCCGGGGTGCTTCTTCGGGCTGGGCTCGGGGCTGCCCGTCTCCGATCCTTACGTGCGCGGGCCCGACGCCGCGCCCTTCGCAGGCTCGCCCGACAACAGCTGCAGCGCGCACCTGTCCATCGGCGAGGCGTTCTGATGGAGGAGACGGGCGCCACCCTCGCGCGCAAGCGCCGCCGGCGGATCCTGATTCTCCTCGCGGTGCTCATCGGGCTGCCGCTGGCGCTGGTGGGCGGCGCGTACCTGTTCGTGCTCACGCCCGGGGGTTCCGCGCTGGTGAAGCGACAGGTGCTGTCGGCGCTCGAGGGCGCGCTGGCCGGGAAGATCGCGGTGAAGGAACTGGGGCTGCGCGGCAACCACCTCGTCCTCACCGGGCTCGGGCTCTTCACGCCCGAGGGCGAGCTGGTCGCCAGCATCGAGCGGGTGGAGGCCGACGTGATGCTGGGCGAGCTCATCAGGCAGCGGGTTCACCTGCAGAACGTGAAGGTGACGAAGCCGAAGCTGCTGCTGGTGCAGGACGAGCGCGGCCTCAACCTGGCGCGCGCGGTGGCCGCGAAGAACGCCAGCACCGCCGCGGTGACGGAGGCCGGCCGCAGCGGGTGGCGCATCGTGGTGGACGACGCGGACCTCACCTTGGGCCTGTTCGACCTGCAGCAGGAAGATCGGCGCATCACCGCCTCGGCGGTGACCGCGACGGGGAAGGCCGACGTGCGCCTGGGTCCCCTCGAGGTGACGGGGTCGCTCGAGCTGGCGGCCCGGGTCACCGCGCCCCTGGAAGAGGCGCTGACCGTGAAGGTGGCCGCCAACACCGCGCAGGGGCCGCAGGCCTACGACGTGCTGGCCACCCTGGGGGGCACCCGGCTCAGCGGCCGACTCGAGCTCCCCGCGCTCGCCATCACCATCGACGAGCTGGTCGCGGCGCCGCGCGAGCTGAGCGCGTTCCTGCCGGGCTGGCCGGTGAAGCCCGTCGTCTTCGGCAAGGGCTCGTTGAGCCTTCGGCAGGCCTCGCTGCAGCTGACCGCGGGCAAGGCGCGCGCCTCGGTGGAGGCGAAGTACGACCTCGAGAAGAGCTCCGCGGAGCGCCTGGTCGTCAGCGCCCAACAAGTCGACCTGCAGGAGCTGGTGGGCGCCTCGTTACCCAGCGCGCTGGCCTTCGACGCGAAAGGCGCGCTCAGTGATTGGCGGCCGGAGACGCTGGCCGGGTCGGTCGAGGTGAAGGCCACCTGGGACGCGCCCGGAGGAAAGCGCCTCGCGGAGGCCGACATCGCCGCCAGCGCGGCGAAAGGCGAACTCGAGGTGAAGTCTGCGGACATCACCAGCCCCGGCCTCAGCCTCAAGGCGCGAGGCAGCGGGAACCTGAAGTCGCTCAGCGCGTTCGGCACCCTGAGGGCGAAAGACCTGCGCGAGGTCGCCAGGACGCTCGAGACGTTCGCCGGAGTGCACGTCGAGGGGCTCGCGGGCAACGGCACCGTCCGGATCTCGGTGCAGGGCCCCACGCTTCATCCCGCGGCCACCGTGGTGGGCCAGCTCAACCAGTTCAGCATCGCGGGCGTGCAGGCTCAGCTGCTCTCGCTCAACGTCGACCTGGCTGACGTGATGCACCCCCTGGAAGCCGACGTCTTGCTGCACGCCCAGCGGCTGAGCCTGCTGCAGCGCAGCTTCGATGACGTGACGTTCGACTTCATCACCCACGGCCGCGAGCTCGATCTGGATCTCGCCACCAGGGGCCTGGGCGATCTGCGCGTGCACGCGCTGGGGCTGCTCGACAAGGACAGCCGCGGCGCCCAGCTGCGTACGGTCGAGCTCACCTCCAGCGACTCGAAGTGGGTGATGGAGCAGCCCACGCACCTGGCCTGGACGAACGGCCTCACCGTCGCGCCCTTCTCGTTGCGCGAGGGCGATCAGCGCCTCTCGGGAGAGCTGGTGCTGGCGGGCAACAGGCTCGACGCGAAGGCGCGCGTGGAGAACCTCGATCTCGCGCGGCTCCCTCACCTGGTGGCGCCGCCCTCCCTGCGGCTGGGGGGAACCCTCGACGCCGACGCCGTCGCCACCGGCAAGACGAAGCGGCTGGCGGTCTTAGTGAACGCGCAGCTCACCGGCGGCCGGGTCAAAGACGTCACCGGGGTCGACGCGAACCTGAAGGGCAGCTGGGCCGACGAGCGGGCGAAGGGAGCGCTCGACGCGCACAGCCCGCTCGGAAAAGTCACCGGCACCTTCGACCTGCCGGTGCTCGCGTTTCTCGAGGAGAAGCCGGGCGACGGCACCGCGCACGTGGTGCTGCAAGGCGTGAACACGAGCGAGTTGGAGAAGCAGCTGGGCCAAAAGCTGCCGGTGGCGGGCCAGGTGTCGGGCGTGCTCGACGTCTCCGGAAGCGGCGACCGACCCGACGTGAAGGCCTCCCTCGAGGCCGAGGAGCTCACGCTCACCCACGAAGGTCAGCAGCTGGTGGTGAAGGACACCAGGCTCTCCGTCTTCACCGGGGGCGACGCGAAGCTCGAGGCCACCGTGCACTTCGCCACCCTGGGGGGAGTCAGCGACTTGAGCCTCTCCACCCCGCTCACCCTCGCGGCCTTGAGGAAGCAGCCCCCCACGAAGGACGAGCTGCTCTCGCTGCCCTTCACCCTGGTGCTGGGCCTCGAGCACCTCGCGTTGAAGCAACTCGACGAGCTGCGGGGGGGGCACGACGACGAGCTGGCGGGCTCGGTCAGCCTCACCGGCACCATCACCGGCACCGCGCGCGCGCCCACGGGCTCCCTCGCGCTCTCGCTCGACGAGGTCACCTATCCACCGCTGCACAAGGCGAGCGCGCTGGTGACGGTGAGCACCGACCAGCAGCGCACCCGGCTGTCGGGCCAGGCGTCGCTGGCAGACAAGACCCAGGCGATCGAGCTCACGGCCTCGGTGCTGGCCTTGCCCCAGAAGGCGCTGGCCGCCCTGCTCGCCCCCGGCGGCAACGCAGACACCATGGTGGAAGCGCTGCGTGACGCGCCGGTGGAAGTGCTGGGGACGCTCAGGCCGTTCTCGATCGCGCAGGCGGTGAGCACTCCCGAGGGGGAAAAGCCGCCCACCGGCACGGTGAGCGCTTCGTTCGAGGCCCACGGCACCCTGGAAGCGCCCACCGCGCGCGTGCTCGGCTCGCTCAAGGATCTCCGCTTCGATCGGGTGATCCTCGGCAACGCCCGCTTCGACCTGAAGAGCACCGGGACCCAGCAGTCCTTCACCGTCGCGCTCGGGGGCGAGGGGCGCGACGACTTCAAGGCCAAGGGCACCACCGGCCTCGATCTGCGGCTCTCCGCGCTCAGGCACGGGCTCGACTGGCGGGCGGCCCCGATGAACATCGCGCTCGAGTCGCGCAACTTCGACGTGAGCTTCCTCTCCGGCGCCACCGAGATCTTGCGGGTGGTGGCTGGACGCGTCGACCTCACCGGCACCTTCACCGGCACGCTCGGCGATCCGCACTTCCTGGGTGACGGAGCGGTCCGCGACGGCCGGCTCGCGCTTGCGGGCTTCGGTGACTACCGGGAGATCGGCGTCGCCCTGCACGTCGACGACGAGCGCTTCGAGCTCCAGAAGCTGCAGGCCTCGAGCGGCGCGGGCACCCTGCAGCTGGCGGCGTTGGCGGTGAGGCAGACCTCAGGCTCGTGGCTGCTCACCAGTAAAGGCAAGAGCGACAAGTTCCCCATCGTGATCGACGATCAACTGCAGGCCACCGCGTCGCTCGACTACGTGCTCGAGGGCGACGCCACCTCTGCGCTGATCGACATCAAGAAGCTCTCGTTGCCGCGCGTCGAGGTGGCGCTCCCCGAGGTGAAGCGCAAGGACCTGCAGGACATCCAGCGGCCGGGCGACATCATCGTGCTGCGCGCGGGCTCGAGGGCGACCCTGCGCCGCAAGCAGCAGGCACGAGACAAGGTGGTCGCCCAGAGCACGCGCCAACCCCTGGTGGTGCGCGCGCTCCTCGAGGCTCCCAGAAACCTGTGGGTGCGCAGCTCTGACGTGAACGTCGAGCTGGGGTTGAGCGAGGACTTCCGGGTGGAGTTCAACGACGGGCTGCGGATGTTCGGGGAAGCGCGCGTGCTGCGCGGCGACGTCGAGGTGATCGGCCGCGCGTTCGTCGTGCAGAGGGGCAGCGCGGCGCGCTTCGCCGGGCCCCCCGCGCAGCCCTACGTCAACGTGAGCGCGCTGCACGTGAACGCGCGCGAGCAGGTGAAGATCACCGTCAGCGTCACCGGCCGGGGCACCGACCTGGGCATCAAGGCGTCCAGCGAGCCGCCGATGCCGGAGTCAGACATCTACGCGGTGCTCGCCACCGGGCGGCGCAACCTGAAGACGAGCGGCGGCGCGACCCTGTCGCCTGGCCAGGCGGCGTCGGTGGTGGGTCAGCTCGCCGCCAGCCAGCTCAAGACGGTGATCGCCAAGAAGCTGCCCATCGACGTGTTCAACTTCGACACCACCGACAACTTCGAGAAGGTGAAGCTCGACGTCGGCAAGTACCTCTCTGACGTCGTCTACCTGGGCGGCTCGGTGGACATCGGCGCCAAACGCGAGCGCGGAGAGAACGTGTGGGCGGGGCGACTCGAGCTGCAGCTCACCAAGTCCGTGTCCCTCGAGGCGTACGCGGGTGATGCGTTGAGCTTCGGGGCCGACGCGATGTGGTCGCGCGATTTCTGACCATGTTCTCCCTCTCCCTGCGCCAGCGGGGAGAGGGTCGGGGTGAGGGGCTCTCTACTTCTTGGGCAACTCCAGCTCGGTCCGCACGTCCCACAGCTCGGGGAAGAACGTCAGCCCCAGCGCCCGCTGCAGGAAGGTCACGCCCGACGAGCCGCCGGTGCCCATCTTGTGCCCGATGATCCGGTGCACCGTCTTCATGTGCCGGAAGCGCCACAGCTGAAACCGCTCTTCCACGTCGACCAGCTTCTCCGCCATCTCGTACGCGGCCCAGTTCCCCTCGGGCTGCTCGTAGACGCGCTTGAAGATCTTCACCACCTCGTCGCTCTTCACGTACGCCTTGGTGAAGTCGCGCTGCACGTGGCTCTCCGGCACCGGGTGGCCGTGCCGATGGAGGAAGCGCAGGAACTCGTCGTACAGGCTCGGCTGCTCCAGGCGCGCCTTCAGCCACGAGTGAATCTCGGGCGAGTCGCGGTGGGGCAAGAGCAGGTTGGCGTCCTTGTTGCCGAGCATGAACTCGATGGCGCGGTACTGGTAGCTCTGGAAGCCCGAGCTCTTCCCCAGCGCGTCTCGGAAGGTGAGGTATTCGCTGGGCGTCATCGTCTCCAGCACCGCCCACTGCTCGAACAACATCCGCTGAATGTGAGCGATGCGGGCGAAGATCTTGAACGTGGCCGCGAGGTCGTCGCGCTTCACGCAGGAGAGCGCGCGATCGAGCTCGTGCAACATCAGCTTCATCCACAGCTCGCTGGTCTGGTGCTGAATGATGAACAACATCTCGTCGTGCTGGCCGGAGCGCGGGGACTGCGCGTCGAGCAAGCGCTCGAGGTGCAGGTAGCCTGCGTAGGTCTCCTGGCGGGACAGGTCGACGTGAATGCCCTTCTCGAGTTCGCGCGGCTCAGTCATGCGGGCCTTCTGTGCGACTCGGGGACAAAAGAAAAGCGGCCCGGGGGTTGAGCTCCCCGGGCCGTATTCACTGGTTTTCAGCTCGTGACGAACGGCCTACTTGCGCTTCTTCGCCTCGGCGAGCGCCTTGGCCCCGGCGCGACCACGGGGCAGCGCGAGGTTCTTCACGGACGCAGGCGCGGCATCAGCCACCCAGTCCGCGGGCAGGCGGCCCGTGCGGTCCAGCATGCGGAACTTCTGGTAGTGCGCCGCGCAGTACCCCTTGCTGCGAGCCGGGCGGCCGCAACCGATGACCGCGCACTCACGCTGCGCACTGGAAGCCCTGCGGCCCCGCTTGCCACCCCGCCCCGCCTTCACCGCCGCGAACGCATTCTTGGGGGGACGACCAGGCCCCCGCTTGATGGGCTGACCCAGCGCAGCAGCCAGGCGCGCGATGATCGCGCCATTGCCCTGAAGCTCCGCGAGCGCAGCGTGCACTGGCCCCAACGCCCTGGCCACCTCATCCGCCACCATCTCCCGAAGCACCTTATCAACCGACATTTCTCATCCATTCTGTGAAGGGGGGAACTGCAGGCATCACACAAACAGCGTGACAGGCTTAACACTGAACAGAGCGCAGACCATGAATTTCAGCCATCCCCGATGTCAGGGCTGACCTCATCCCTTTACGGCGAGCGCTCGAAAAAGGTCCCGCGCTGGCCGTCGGCCCTCACGAAGGCGCCCGCCATTCGCTCCGAGCAGAAGGCCCACCCGACCTCGCCCTGGGGGGTGACGGCGATCACCCCCCCGTCTCCGCCGAGGCGGGAGAGCTCGGCGACCGCCTCTTCGCAGGCGCGCGCCAGGCTCGCGCCGTGGCGAACCGCTTCCAGCACCGAGCGCGCCAGCCCCACGCGAATGATGAACTCGCCCGCGCCCGTGCACGACACCGCCGCCCAGCGGGAATCGGCCACCGTGCCCGCGCCGATGAGGGGGGAATCACCCACCCGGCCCTTGAGCTTTCCGGCGGTGCCACCGGTGCTGGTGGCGGCGGCCACCTGACCGCGCGCGTCCACCGCGACCGCGCCGATGGTCCCGTGCGTCGAGCCCTGGCGCGTGAGCCAGCGCTGGTGCTGCAGCGGCGTCACCAGCGAGCCGGACGCGATGGTCGCAAGGCCCTGGGCGCGCGCAAACGCCTCGGCGCCGTCACCCACCAGCAACACGTGCGGCGTCTTTTCCATCACCAGCCGCGCCAGCGAGACCGGGTTCTTCACCGTCTTCACCACCGCGACGGCGCCGGCGAGGAGCGTCTCTCCATCCATCACGGAGGCGTCGAGCTCAACGTCGCCGTCTGCGTTGAGCACCGCGCCGTACCCGGCATTGAAGAG
Source organism: Myxococcales bacterium (assembly GCA_009885595.1). GTDB lineage: Bacteria > Myxococcota > Myxococcia > Myxococcales > Myxococcaceae > Archangium_A. The sequence continues at coordinate 6,939 of VFKJ01001159.1, forward strand.
CGGGTCGTCCTCCAGCACCCGCGCTGTCTGCTCCACCGCGTCGAGCGCCGAGCCACCCTGCGCGAGGACCGCCGCGCCCACCTCGGCGGCCGCCAGGCAACCCGCGCGCGCGGCCTCGCCGTGTTCCTGGTCGCGCCTGGGGCCCGCCCCGCCGTGCACCACGATCGCGTAGCTCATGGGTTCTCCTTCAGAGGCTCGAGCTGGTGCAGCGGCGGCAGCGAGCGCAGCTGGGGGAAGAAGAGCGCCACCAGCAGCACCACCAGCAGGGTGCCCGCGCCGCCCCCCACCACCGACAGCACCGGCCCCACCAGCGCGGCGGTGGCGCCTGACTCGAAGCTGCCCAGCTCGTTCGACATGCCGATGAAGACGTAATGGATGGCAGAGACCCGGCCGCGCATCGCGTCGGGCGTCAATGATTGCTCCAGCGTCGAGCGGATGACGACAGACACGTTGTCGAACACGCCTGTGAAAAACAGCGCAACGAAAGACAACCACATCACCGTCGACAGTCCGAACACGATGGTGGCCACGCCGAAGCCCGCCACCGTGAAGAGCAGCACCCGGCCGGGCCGCTTCCAGGGCGCCAGCCGCGTCTGCAAGAGGGCGGTGGAGAGCGCGCCCAGGGCCGGCGCGGCGCGCAGCCACCCCAGCCCGACCGGCCCCACGTGGAGCACGTCCTTGGCGTAGACGGGCAGGAGCGCCACCGCCCCGCCCAGCAGCACCGCGAAGAGATCGAGCGTGATGGCCGCGAGGAAGACCTTGGTGCGGAACACGAAGCGCAGGCCCACCAGGAGATCGCCCAGCCCCTGCCGCTTCCCGGTCATCGCCGCGGGCCGGGCGGGGATGGACCAGAGGACGAACACGAAGCCCAGGTGCGCGGCGCAGGCGAAGGCGAACGCGAGCTGCGCGCCGCTCACCGCCGCGATGAGGAACCCGGCCACCGCGGGCCCGGAGACGGAGGCGAGCTCGAAGGTGCTGCTGAACCACGCCGCCGCGTTGGCGAAGTCCTTCGAGGGCACCAGCTGGGGCAACATCGCGCCCACCGCCGGGCCGCGGAACGCCATGCCCACGCCGGTGAGGAAGAGCACCAGGTAATAGAGCGAGGTGGGCCCGTCGAAGGCGCTCAGGGCCATCAGCGCGGCGGCGGTGCTGGCGAGGGTGAGGTGCGCGGCCATCGCCACCCTGCGGCGCGGAAAGCGATCGGCCGCCACGCCCGCGGGCAGCGCCAGCCCCACGATGGGAATCACCTCCACCAACCCCACCAGGCCCAGCGCCCAGGTGCTGCCGGTCTTCTCGTAGAGCTGCCAACCCACCGCCACCGAGAGCGAGGTGGTGGCCATCGCCGCGAGGAAGCGCCCGACCGCGAAGCGCGCCACCGCGGGGTACCGGAAGGCCGCGAAGGCATCTCTGCGAGGGGTGGGCTCGTTCACCATGCCGCTGCGGACGAGAGGCGCGGACAGTCGAAGGCGTCGGCGGGCACCAGCACCGACAGGCGGGCCGAGAGCTCGAGCCAGTCGAGGTTCAGCTCGACCTCGCGGTAATCGCCCGCGCGCACCTCTGCCGAGAAGGGCGTGCGGGCCAGCAGCGTGCCGACCTGGATCAGGCGCCCGTTGAGCTCGACCCGAAGCGGGAGATCGCGCTCACAGGTGCGCCACACCCGCGTGCCAGAAGCCTGCTGGGGCTCGCCCTTCTGCTCGGGGATCGCCGCCGGGGGCGCTCGCAGCGTCTCTGCCGCCACCCAGCCGACCCACACGATGCCCTCGGGGGTGGGCACCACCAGGCGCGCTTCGCCCTCGCGCTGCTCCACCACGAAGCCACGCAGCGGCGCCTGCTCTGCGACGAAGAAGCCGACGGTGGGGCCGCCCGGCGTGGTGGAAGCAGGCACGGAGGCGTTGGGGGGGACCCACTGCTCGGGCGCGTCGGCGCTGAAGCCGGCCTGCGCCAGCAGCGCGCGCGCGGCGTCTCCGGTGCGGGGCATGGTGGCGGAGAGGTAGAGGCCCTCGCAGGAGAGCTCCGCGGCCGGCGGTACCTCGGACCGAAACGGTCGCTGTGCCTCGTCCGAAGGCACCACCAGGGCGCGCCCCACGAGCGCGTCCTTCACCAGCACGTGGCCGCCCTTGAGCAACAGCCCGGTGGCGCCGATGCGGCGCGGCTCGAACGCGCGGAAGACCGCCCGGGAAGCGACGTCGACGTCCGCTAAGAGCGCGGCGCCCGGCCCCAGCCACTCGCCTTGCAGCACCACCGACGAGCCCGAGCGCCGCAGCACCGCGGTGGTGCGAGCGCCCTTCCAGTCGTCGCCGGCCCAGCGGGCGCGCGCGTGCGCCAGGGGGACCCGGGTGCCGCGCACCAGCAGCTCGCCCCGGTCATCCCAGCGCGCGTTGCGCCACCAGCACAGCGGCTCGGTGGTGCCCTCGCGGCCGATCATCGCGGTCGGGCTCGGAGCACAGCCCATCGACGCGGCGATCATCGCTAAGAGAGCGCGGCTCATCGCGCCCCGCCTTAGCAGCTTCAGGCACGCGCGGTTCATGAGCGGAGCCGTTAGCAGCGGAACGCTGCGCGAGACAAACGGAAGCGAAGCGGATGGCTGGCCGAGGCGGAGCGACCCGGGAAACGGAGCGGAGCGACGCAGCTCATGGCAACCACCGCACCCCGGCATCGGACCTCTTCGACGGCGTCATGAACATCCTCGCTGGTGAAGGCTGACGTCATGGCTGAATTCATCTAGAGCGTCACGCGTGCGACTCGAGCTGTCTGCCCAGCGCGACGTGGTCGAGGTGCTGCTCGAGGCGCACATCGAAGCGCGCCAGCTGGTGTCGATGGCCGAGAGCCTGTCGGCCGGGAGCGCGACCTCGGGCTGCAGAGACACCGCCACCACCATCTCGAACCACGTGGAGTGGAGGCTGCCGATGCACTGCGAAGACGAGGAGTCTTCGCTGGCGCCGCGCCTGGCTGGCCGGCACCGCGTGGTGGACGCGGCGATCGAGCAGATGAAGCTGCAGCACCTCGCGCTGGAAGCGCCGCTGGCGCGGGTGCGCCTGCTGTGCCGCGTGCTCTCCCGCGACATCTCCCGGCTGCACGCGCTGCGCTTCGAGCTGGGGGCGGCGGCGAAGGACTTGAAGGAACGCCTCGCCGTGCATCACGCGCTCGAGGAGTCCATCGTCTTCCCGGCGCTCAAGCGCC
>VFKJ01000436.1 GCA_009885595.1 Myxococcales bacterium
TCTTCGAGGAGCTGCCCCGCGTGCTCGGGGGGCTCGCCGACTGCGACGTGGTGCTCTACCAGGCGGGGGCGGACCCGCACGTCGATGATCCTCTCGGCGGGTGGCTCACCACCGCGCAGCTCGCGCGGCGCGATCGCCTGGTGCTCGAGACCCTGCACGCGCTGAAGGTGCCCGTCGCGTGGAACCTCGCCGGCGGGTACCAGAAGGAGGAAGACGGCAGCATCCCCAAGGTGCTCGAGATCCACGACAACACCATGCGCGCGTGTGCCGAGGTGTTCCTCGGAGGGAGTTGAACCTGAAAACTTGAGCAGTCACCTGACCACCCGTACAGTCTACTGAACGGGAGAGCAGATGGACCTCACTTTGACGAAGAAGCGCAGCACACCCTGGGCAGCGACGCACGGGGTGGACGGGCTGCTGGAGCAGTGGCGCCGCGATCGCCGCGTCTGGAACAACATCGTCCTCGACGAGACCCTCGAAGGAACGGGCGCGAAGTCGGTGCCGATTCCCGAGACGCTGGATCCCCGCCTCCGCACCGCGCTCGCCGCCCGCGGCATCAAGAGCCTCTACACGCACCAGGCGCTCGCGTTCGAGCAGGCGAGGTCGGGGAAGGACCTGGTGGTGGCCACGCCCACCGCCTCGGGCAAGAGCCTCTGTTACGTGCTCCCGGTGCTGCAGGCGCTCGCGACCGATCGCGAGGCCCGCGCGCTGTTCCTCTTTCCCACCAAGGCGCTCTCGCGAGATCAGGAAGAGGCCCTGCGCGCCCTGATGAAGGAAGCACAGCTCGACCACGGCGCGGTCACCTTCGACGGAGACACCCCGGCCGACGCCCGCCGGGCCGCCCGGGAGCGCAGCGGCGTCATCCTCTCCAACCCCGACATGCTGCACGCCGGCGTGCTCCCGCATCACGCGAACTGGGCGCGCTTCTTCTCGGGCCTCAAGTACGTGGTGATCGACGAGCTGCACGCGTACCGCGGCGTGTTCGGCAGCCACCTCGCCAACGTGCTGCGCAGGCTCGATCGGGTGGCGCGCTTTCATGGCGCCAGGCCGCAGTACCTGATGGCCTCGGCCACCATCGGCAATCCGCGCGAGCACGCCGCCCGCATGCTGGGGCACGAGGTGGAGCTGGTGAGCGAGAGCGGCGCGCCCCGCGGTGAGCGGCGGGTGCTGCTCTACAACCCGCCGGTGGTGAACGCGGAGCTCGGCATCCGCCAGTCGTACGTGAAGGCGAGCGCGCGGCTCACCGCCGACCTGGTGAAGGCCGGCGTGCCCACCCTGCTCTTCGGCCAGTCGCGGAACACCGTCGAGGTGATGCTCAAGTACCTGCGCGACGCCCTGGTGGAGGCGCGGCTCTCGCCTGAGCTGGTGCAGGCGTACCGCGCCGGCTACCTGCCGCAGCAACGCCGGGACATCGAGGCGCGGCTGCGCGGGGGCGACGTGCGCTGCGTGGTGGCCACCAGCGCGCTCGAGCTGGGCATCGACGTGGGCGCGCTCGACGCGGTGGTGTGCGCGGGCTGGCCCGGGAGCGTGGCGGCGTTGTGGCAACGCTTCGGCCGCGCGGGCCGCAGGCAGGGCACCAGCCTCTCGCTGCTCATCACCTCGAGCGCACCGGTGGATCAATACGTGGCCTCGACCTCGAAGCAGCTGCTGGGCGCTCCCATCGAGCAGGCCCGCATCGATCCCGACAACGTGGAGGTGCTGGTGCAGCACCTCAAGTGCGCGGCCTTCGAGCTGCCCTTCGAGGCCGACGAGGGTTTCCGCGAGGTCAACGCGTCGCAGGTGAAGGAGGCGCTCGAGTACCTCTCGTCACACGACGTGGTGCACGCGGCCACCCTGCCCGGCGGCAAGACCACCTACCACTGGAGCGCCGACGCCTACCCCGCCAACGACGTCAGCCTGCGCAGCCTGGGCTGGGACAACTTCGTGGTGGTCGATCTCGCCACCGACAAGACCATGGCCGAGATGGACTGGCGCTCGACGCACACCATGCTGCACGAGCAGGCCATCTACCAACACGACGGAAAGCAGTACCAGGTGGAGAAGCTCGACTTCGAGAACCACAAGGCCTTCGTCCGCGCGGTGGAGCCCGACTACTACACCGACGCGATGACCTACACGAAGGTCACCGTGATGAGCCGCGCGCAGCAGTCGATGCAGCCGCGGTGCGAGCTGGGCGCGGGCGAGGTCTCGGTGGTCGAGCGCGTCGTCGGGTACAAGAAGATCAAGTTCCACACGCATGAGAACGTCGGCTACGGCGACGTGCGGCTGCCCGAGATGCAGATGCACACCACCTCGTTCTGGCTCACCGTGCCCGAAGACGTGCTGCAGCGGTTGATCGAAGACGGCGCGGGCACCCGGCCCGACCTGCTCGACGCCCTGCGGGGCGTGAACGCGGCGATGCACACGGTGGCGGCGGTGGGGTTGATGATCGACCCCAAGGATCTGGGGCGCTGCCTGGGCAGTCGCGATGGCAGCAGCTCGCGCGGAGAGCACCTCTACGAGCCGACGCTGTTCCTGTACGACCAGGTGCCCGGGGGCGTGGGGCTGGCGTCGCGGTTGTTCGATGAACGCGAGGCGGTGCTGCGGGGCACGCGGTCGCTGCTGGAAGGCTGCGCCTGCGAGCAGGGCTGTCCTTCGTGCGTGGGGCCTGGAGCCATGAACTCCCTCTCCCCCGCGGGGGAGAGGGTCGGGGAGAGGGGCAGTCGAAAGTCTCTGGCACTCACCCTCCTCGACGCCCTCGGGGTGCACGCCGTCTCATGAGCATCGGCCTCTCCATCGCCGCGCGGTTGGCGGGGCTGCCCATCGCGGGCAAGCGCCCGGCACCGCCACGCGCGCGCCTCGACGCGCTGATCGAGCCCCGGGAGACCGAGTTCGGCTGTCTGTATTTGAAAGAAGCGAACCACGGCCCGGTGGAGGGGGTGAACGCGGCCTCGCTCGAGGCGCTCTCCCTGAGCGAGCGCGCCCTCGACCCTTCGCGCCCGCTCTACTTCGACACCGAGACCACCGGGCTCTCAGGCGGCACCGGCACGCTCGCCTTCCTGATCGGCACCGCCGAAGTGCGCGAGGGAAACGTGGTGGTGAGCCAGGTGCACCTGCCCGGGCCGGGGCAGGAGCGGCCGATGCTGCTGTGGCTCACCCGCCGCATCGAGGAGAGCACCTTGCTGCTCAGCTTCAACGGCCGCAGCTTCGACTGGCCGTTGCTGCGCAGCCGTTACGTGATGAACCGGCTCCCGCCGCCGCCCGAGCGGCCGCACGTCGATCTGCTGCACTGCGCGCGGCGGGTGTTCCGCCACCACCTCGACGAGCTCAAGCTCTCCACCCTCGAGCGGCGCGTGCTCGACGTGCACCGGCAGGGCGACATCGAGGGCGCGCTCATTCCCACCGCGTGGTTCGACTACCTGCGCACCGGGCGGATCGCCGTGCTCGCGCGCGTGCTGTCGCACAACGAGCGCGACGTGCGCAGCATGGTGGACCTGGTGAATCGGCTCACCGCCGCGTGGGAAGAGCGGCATCCCGTGCTGCCGGCCACCGCGCTGGGGCTGGCGACGGTGGCGGCGCGGCATGGGGACGACGCGCGGGCGCTGCGCTTCTTGTCGAAGGCCAGCGAGGGCGCGGTGGCGGAGCAGGCGTGGTCGCTCGAGGCCGAGGTGCGTCGGCGGCGCGGGGAGTATCGCGAGTCAGTCGAGGCGCTGCTGCGCGCGGTGCAGAGGTCGACGGCGCCGGCTCCGCTGCACTTGCGACTGACCAAGCTCTACGAGCACCGGCTGCGCGACTACGAATTGGCCCGGCAACACGCGGCGCTGTGTGGGCCCGCCGAGGAAGCGCTCAGTCACGAGCGGCGGCACGCGCGACTGAGTACTCTTGGAAATTGGTAAGCCCTCTCCCCGACCCTCTCCCCCGCAGGGGAGAGGGGGACAGTCAGTCCTTGGCTTTGAGCTTGCTGTCGTTCTCCGCGATGAAGCGCCGGAGATCGTCGGCCATGTCGAGCAGCTTGAGCCA